>CBINIO010000160.1:0-8654 GCA_966250725.1 uncultured Chitinophaga sp. | reverse complement strand
ATTGCACGTAGATCTTGGGTGTTTCGTGCAGCTTGATGCAATGCAGCTTTACGGTGTCCGGCAGATGTTGTTCCAGTTGCTCCCAGATGGCGATGGCGACGTTTTCGGCGGAAGTGAACTTGTCTTTCATAAAATCCACGTCGAGATTGAGGTTTTTATGGTCGAGTTTTTCCACGATCACGTCTTTTACCAGTACGCCGAGGGTTTTGGCGTTGAATACGAACCCGGTTTCGGGATCGGGCTCCCCTTTCACGGTTACGTGCAGCTCATAGTTATGCCCATGCCAGTTATCGTTGGCGCATTTTCCAAAAACTTCAAGGTTTTGCTCCTTGCTCCACTGCGGGTTGAATAATTTGTGTGCCGCATTAAAATGCTCCACGCGCGTCAGATAGATCATCTTGTCTGATATAAATTTCTGCAAATTTAAAGCAATTCGATGAGAACCGTATTTTTGAAGCATGAAAGTACTTGTTGCCGCCGCTACGCAGGCGGAGATAAAACCGCTGCTGGACTGGCTGGAGGAAACAAAAACGCCTGATGTGGAGGTGCTGGTGACGGGCATCGGCATGGCTGCAACGGCCTGGTCGCTGGGCAGGCGTTTGGCGGCAAACCGCCCTGGTATTGCCATCCAGGCGGGTATTGGCGGCAGTTTCAGGCATGAAAGGCCGCTTGGCGAGGTGGTTTTGGTGACCCGCGAAATTTTTGGCGACCTGGGCGCGGAAGACCATGGCAAATTCACCGATCTTTTCGGGATCGGTCTTTGGCAGCATGACATGCACCCGTTTACGCATCATTATTTAGTAAATCCGTTGACGCATTTCCCCGAAAGCCTGCAACAGCTGCCGCAAATGACCGGCGTGACCGTCAATACCGTAAGCGGGGAAACCGCCACTATTTCCCGGCTCGAACAGCTGTACAACCCCGATATCGAAAGCATGGAAGGCGCCGCGTTCCATTATGCCTGCCTGATGGAAGGCGTACCGTTCCTGCAGCTGCGCTCGGTATCCAATTACGTGGAGATCAGGGATAAAAGCAAGTGGGATATCCCGCTGGCGGTGAGGGAGTTGAATATGACGTTGAAAGAGGTGATCGGGCAGTTGTTGAAGGGAGGGAATTGACGAGCAGATGCTAGGGATGGTTGAATATCACTTTGGAGTGGAAGTATTAAATCCCGGTGAATTTTCCGCAAATGCTTGGGTTGCTTGAATATCCTTTGAAGTGAAAGCATTAAATCCTGTCCCTAATTTACCCTCCGGTAAGCGCGCCAACGCTATGCCCTCATTTTCTTACATTTGTACGGCAAAAAACACGACAGATGAACCTGAGCCTTGGATTTTCCCCCTGCCCGAACGATACTTTTATTTTCGATGCCCTGGTAAACGGCGCCATCGACACTGCCGGCCTTCAATTCGACACACGGCTGGAAGACGTTGAAACCCTTAACCAATGGGCCGTCCAGGGAAAGCTGCATATCACCAAGCTCAGTTTTGCAGCCGGTCTGAAAGTGGCCGACAAATACGAATTGCTCAATAGCGGCAGCGCGCTCGGCCGTGGCTGCGGCCCATTGCTGATCGCAAAAGAAGCCGTTCCGCTTGAGCAGGTAAAGAATATGAAGATCGCCATCCCCGGCGCATATACAACTGCCAACCTCCTGTTTTCCATCGCCTTTCCCAAAGCGACGAACAAAGAAGAAATGCTGTTCTCCGACATCGAGCGGGCGGTGCTGACCGGCCGCGCGGACGCCGGCGTGATCATTCATGAAAACCGGTTCACCTACCAGCAGAATGGGCTCGTAAAGCTGATCGATCTCGGCGAATTCTGGGAAAACAAAACCGGCCAGCCTATTCCGCTGGGCGGCATTTTTATCCGGAAAGACGTTGCGGCGGAGGTTCGCGCCAAAGTGGACCGGTTGATCCATGAAAGCCTCAGGTACGCTTATACGCAGTATCCTACCCTTTCCCCTTATGTTAAAGCGCATGCGCAGGAAATGGACGAGAACGTAATGCGCCAGCACATTGACCTGTATGTGAATGAGTATAGCCTTGATTTGGGGGAGAAAGGAAAAGAAGCGGTGGAGAAGTTGAAGGAGATGGCTGCGAAGCAATGATTTTTCCCTGTTAAGTTTTTTTGCGGGTGTTAGTAACTGATTGTTATGGATTTTTGGAATGTAGCTTTTGGTAGGTGTTAACACCTTATCAAATCTAACTACGCAGATACCGGTATATTTCTCACAGGTGTTAACACCTTATCAATCCCGGCCACACCGGCTTGAAATACCCTGTCTTCCAGGTCGTCGAGGATGTTAGTGTCGAAGACGAATACCGGCACAACCGGGTAACCGCTGCGGAGGGCGTGGTAAAGTGCGGCGTGGTCATGCAGGCGAAGGTCGCGGCGAAACCAGCAGATAACAACTTTCATGCTCCAGGTTTTGATCCCTGCGGGAAATAACACGCGGAACACGAATATACCGCATTGATGGTTATGCAGGTCACTTCACGAAAGGGGAACGCTCGTCTTCGCTTTTCATTACAGGCAAACGCCCTGCATTCTTCCCCGCCAAAACCTTCTTCAATTTCGAATGCAAGCTATCGAACAGGTGAATGATATATTCATCCGCATGCGGCTGAAACTTTGGCTGGGCAAGGAATTCACTATACAGCTTAGGATTGCGGTGCAGTTCTTCGATCTGCCTGAGCAGGCCCGGCATGCTCTCCGGACCGTTGTAAAAAAGGATCGCGTCTTTGTTCAGCACATCCGGCTCGGGATTGTTCAATCCTCCCCAATATATAGGAATGGTATTACCACAGATGGCCTCAAATACCTTTTCCGTCACATATCCTTCCCTGTTGGTGTTCTCTGGACAGATATTAAACTTATACTGCCCGACAAACCGCGCCTTGTCATCATTGAATGTTTCTTTGAGGGCATTGGTATTGTTCAGGTACCTCCCGCCGCTGTCCACCCGGTCAATCTCGCTAAGCGCGTAAAACAGCTTGGTCCTGAGCTTCCCTTTATCGTGACTGCAAACCAGCGACGCGAATTTCTTTTTATCGTCAGGACAGTAGCTGGTTACCAACCCGGACATTACTTTTCGAATAGCTGCAGGTGTTGAGCCCGGTTCAAAAAAATATTCCAGCCAGATGGGGAAACGCTGGTATTTGTCGGTGTCGGTATAATCGAATGCGATGGCGAGATCCGCGAACTTTTTGCACTGGTCGAGATAATCAGGGAAACGTTCTACATTCTCGCCCGTATAAAACAGCTTTATATCGCTTTTGCTGAGCTTGAGCTTACGCTTGGGGCCAAAAACGGAACCGATCAGCAGGGTATTGTCCGGCGCCAGCTGATCGCGGAAATGATGCATCACGTACCGGTAATGCCACAATCTTTTTACGTTCGTGGCGTAGAAGTTCAATACCTCTATATTGTTCTCGTCCGGGAGAAATTTATAGTCGATATAGGGCCTGTAAAGTCCTGTGTAGATCAGGATATCTCTTATTGTCATTTAAATCGCATTGGGATACATCCAAGGTCTTGTTGCGCCGGCAAATATACGCAAAAACGCCGCCGGTCACAACATCGACTCATACAACATCTCATGCAAAATAGCCGATGTCGCATTCCCATAGCTGCTGTTCCGAAAACGCCCCACCCAGCGGATACCAAAAATGGCGTTGGTCAGGAAGATCTCGTCCGCCGTCTCCAGGTCTTCGACGGTCAGCGGCTGTTCGCTTACCCGGAAAGAAAGGTCCTTTTGCAGCAGGTACTTCCGCATCACGCCGCATACGCAGCCTTCGGTTAAAGGCGGCGTGTAGATGCGGTTGTTCCTGACGATAAAAATATTGGCGATAGTGGTGTCCGCCACGCGGCCATGCTGGTTGAGCAGCACGGTTTCGTTCACATGGCGCTGTTTGGCGTACAGCGCGGCCAGCACGTAAGGCAGACAGTTGTTCGATTTGACGTTGGAGATCTTGTCGCAGCTTTTCACCGCGTCGGGGAAAACGTCCAGCAGCAGCCCGGCCGAGTTCAGCTCGAAGATATGCTCCGGCAGTTCCCAGCACTGGATAATAAAGTGCGGCTTATGGTCCACCGGGTCGTACAGACCGGTGCCGGCGCGCCATACGGTAAGGCGCACACGCGCCAGCTCGCTGACGTCGTTGAGACGGCAAAGCTCTTTGATGAGACCGGTGAAATAATTTTTTGTAAAATGCGCGGGTATATGAAAATGCAGGAGATGCAGACTGGCGATCAGCCTCTCGAAATGAAGATCTGCCAACAACAGTTGCCCCTGGTACACTTTCATGGTTTCAAAACATCCGTCGCCATACCTGAAACTGCGGTTATCTACGGTCAGCAAGGGTTTGTCTCCCGCCACGAATCTTCCGTTATAACACAATTGCATACTGAAAGTTACGATTATAAAACCATTTCAGGAACATCTCCTTCCACGATCAGCCGTCCAGCCGTTTTTGCCTTGATCTCGTCAACGCTCACGCCGGGCGCGCGTTCCAGCAGTTTGAAGCCCTGGCCGGTCACGTCCAGCACGGCCAGTTCGGTCACTATTTTTTTTACGCAATGCACGCCGGTAAGCGGCAGCGTACATTTTGGCAGCAGCTTGCTTTCGCCTTTGGGATTGGTGTGCATCATGGCTACGATGATGTTCTGCGCGGAAGCCACCAGGTCCATCGCGCCGCCCATGCCTTTTACCATTTTACCGGGTATCTTCCAGTTGGCGATGTCGCCGTTGTCCGATACTTCCATGGCGCCGAGCACGGTGAGGTCTACCTTGCCGGCGCGTATCATGCCAAAACTCTCGGCGGAATCGAAGAACGCGCTGCCGGGCAGCACGGTCACCGTTTCTTTTCCGGCGTTGATGAGGTCGGCGTCTATTTCTTCTTCGGTCGGGTAAGGGCCCATGCCCAGCATACCGTTCTCGCTTTGCAGCATGATGGTGATGCCCGCGGGCACGAAGTTGGACACCAGCGTGGGTATGCCGATGCCGAGGTTCACATACATCCCGTCGCGCAGCTCCTGCGCGATACGTTTCGCAATACCAAATTTATCGAGGGCCATGGCGTCAGATTTTTACGGTTTTCCTTTCAATACGTTTTTCATAATGTTCTCCCTGGAAAATGCGGTGCACATATATGCCCGGCACATGGATGGCGTCGGGGTCCAGCTCGCCGGGCTGCACGAGCTGCTCCACTTCCACGATGGTGACCTTGCCGGCCTTCGCCATGGAAGTGCTGAAATTGCGGGTGGTTTTGCGGAACACGAGGTTGCCCAGGGTATCGCCCTTCCAGGCTTTGATGATGGCGAAATCAGCGTGCAGGGCCAGCTCCATGAGATAGTCCTTGCCGTTGAAGCGCCGCGTTTCTTTCCCTTCGGCTATTTCGGTGCCGAAGCCGGCGGGGGTGAAAAAAGCGGGAATGCCCATGCCGGCCATGGCGATGCGCGTAGCCAGCGTTCCTTGCGGGATAAGGTCCACTTCCAGCTCGCCTGAAAGCAATTGCCGTTCGAACTCGGCGTTCTCGCCGACGTAGGAGGCCATCATTTTTTTGATCTGTCTTGTTTTAAGCAGGAGGCCCAGCCCGAAATCGTCCACCCCGGCATTGTTGGAGATGCAGGTGAGGTTTTTTGCGCCGGCGCGTACGAGCGCGGCGATGCAGTTCTCGGGAATGCCGCAGAGACCGAAGCCCCCGAGCATCAGGGTGGCGCCGTCGGCGATCCCGGCGATGGCTTCATCGGCGTTAGCAACTTGTTTCTTCATGTTTTGGTGTTATATCTGTAGATCAGGGTAAAATCAGCTTCAGGCTGTCCGGGCTGGGCCAGAACAGCGAATCGCGGCGGGTTTTGACGCCCGCGGCCCTTTCCGCGCGCTCGCGCTGCACATTTTCGGTGGAATCCATCACTTCCCTCCGCCGCTGCACGATCGCGCCCATTTCCTTGTAAATGGCCTCGAACCGGTCGGGGTGGGATTCATAAAACTCGTAGCTGCGCATGAATTCTTCACGCGTAACGCCATGCAGCTGCAATATCTGCACGTAATAGGTCTTCACTCTTATATTCCTCACAGAATCATTCACCAGCGCGGAATCCACGAGCTGGTCGCGGCCCGCTACATCGGCGTAGTTCATATCGAGCAAGATATCGCGCATCTTTTCCGCAGGCAATACGTCCGAAGGCGTACGTTCCGCGTCGCCGCAGGCCAGCATTCCGCCTAACAGTAAAAGCCAGACCATTGTTCGCATGTTCTTCATTTATCTTAATTGCTGATATTTATTCGCGTTCGGCACGTCGAGCGAAGCCAGCAGCTGCCCGGCGCGCACTTTTTCCTGCGGCGGCGCCTTGGAAAATACTTTCAGCAGCTCGTCGCTTTTGGCGAGAAAGAACTGCTGCACGACCATGGAATTGGGCTGATCGGCATTGATGCCGGAAAGCATGTTCAGGCAATTCATGATCGCGGCGCGGCCCTTGTTCACGTCCTCGTACATCATGTCCAGCCCGAGGCGATGATACTGGTACATTACGTCGTGAAAGGCGCTGAACTTGGTATTGAGCAGGTTGTCCTGTATCCAGTAACGGTTGCGGTTGCCTTCGAACGCTTTCCAGCCGGAAATGTCCTTCCCGTCTGGCGCATTGTTCACGATGTTCAGCGCTTTTTTAAAGAACGCGTCACCGCCGCGGGGCGCGAAAGAATCGGCATCCAGCCCGATGATGATGTAGTTATAAAACGCCAGGATGGCCGTGAGGTTGGATTGCAGCGGGTTGGTGCCGCCGATGCGCTGCTCGTTGAATTCCAGCGGCTGGAACTCTACGTACTGGAACACCACGTTCGGGTCCTGTATATTGAGAAGGCTGGTATTGTAGGCGGAATTGTATACCGGGCGCGCGGCCTGCACGGTAAGCGTGGCCCTGAAAGTATTGTTGCCGAGCGCTTCGGAAATGGTGAGCAGGAAGTTGCATTCGATGCGCTCGCCGGGCGCGTACGCGTCGTCGGACCAGCGGCGGTTGTTGATGAACTCCGCCATGGCGGTCTGCAGGGTGTTGAATACCCGCTTGTCCGTACTGTTGCTCAGCTGCGGGCTGGGCTGTACGGAAACGTTGGCGCGCAGCTCCTGCGCGTACGCGGAAAAAAAGCAGGCAAACAGGCACAGGCAGCAAAGCAGCGTCTTTCTATACATGTTGCAATTCGATTATAGCCTTTACGATAGCGCGCGCCACGTCCTGCTTGGATTGCAGGGGCAGCGCCTGCTCCTCCCCGTTGCGGGCGAGCAGCGTCACTTTATTGGTGTCGTGGTTGAAGCCCGCCCCCGGATCGTTCAGGGAGTTGAGCACCACCATGTCCATATTTTTATCGTTGAGTTTTTTGATTGCGTATTCCTTTTCGTTGTTGGTCTCCAGCGAAAAGCCCACCAGCAGCTGGCCGTTCTTTTTGGCGGCGCCTATCGCGCGGGCGATGTCCGCCGTTTTTTCCAGCTCCAGGTCCATTTCATCGTCTTTCTTTTTGATCTTCTTATCAGCAACGGTACGCGGCCTGTAATCCGCCACGGCGGCGGCCATTACCATAATGTCCGATTGCGGCGCCAGCGCGGTGCAGGCATCGAACATTTCGGCGGCGGTTACCACGCGGGTGACGCTAACGCCGGCATGCAGTGTGGAAAGCGGCGTGGGCCCCAGCACCAGCTGCACGGAAGCGCCCGCATCGGCAAGGGCTTCTGCCAGCGCGATGCCCATTTTACCGCTGGAATGGTTGCTGATAAAACGCACGGGATCGATAGGCTCCTGGGTGGGCCCGGCGGACACAAGCGCGGTTTTGCCCTTCAGCGGCGACGTTTTCCCCGGCTCCGTAAAAAAAGAATACAGGTACGATACGATGGCTTCCGGCTCCGCCATACGGCCTTCGCCAAAAAGACCGCTTGCCAGCTCGCCGCGGTGCACGGGCAACTGGCGGTTGCCATAGCTGAGCAGCTTCGCCACGTTGTTTTTGGTGGAAGGGTGCAGCCACATGTCTTCGTCCATAGCGGGGGCGAACAGCACGGGACAGGTAGCGGAAAGATATACGGCGAGCAAAAGATTATCGCAGATGCCGCCGGCCATTTTTGCAATGGTATTGGCGGAAGCGGGGGCCACCAGCATTACGTCGGCCCAGCGGCCGAGCATCACGTGGTTGCTCCAGCTGCCGTTCTCGCTGACGTGCAGGCCCACTTCGTTTTTGGAAAGCGTGGAAAGGGTCAGCGGCGTGATGAAGTCGCAGGCGGCGGGCGTCATGATCACTTTCACCTGGGCGCCTTCCTTAACGAGCAGGCGCACGAGCAGGGCGGCTTTATAAGCTGCGATGCTGCCGGATACGCCCAATAGAATTTTTTTCCCTTGTAACATGGTGGCAAAACAAAAGCGGCAGAACGATACATTCTGCCGCTATGAAGGTAGTATTTTTTCGATAACCGGTGGCGATCAGCTGTACAGGTCGTCGTCGTTCTTACGGAAATAGATCTTGTTGTCCAGGAACTCGTTGGTAGCCTGGATGGCGGAATTGGCCAGTCTTTCGTAAAAACGGGAGATCTCGATCTGCTCCTTGTTCTCATGCACTTCTTCCAGGTTGTCCGTATGGCTGGCGAACTCTTCCAGCTTGGAATGCAGTTCTTCCTTTA
>CBINIO010000159.1:0-8669 GCA_966250725.1 uncultured Chitinophaga sp. | reverse complement strand
GGATACCGGGTAAAAAAGCCCCGCGAGGTGGTTGCCCGTGCGGCTCACCATCATGGTGGCGATGGCGGGCAGCAGTCCGCCGAACACGCCGTTGCCGATATGATAGGGAAGGCTCATGGATGTGTACCGGATGCGCGTGGGAAACAGCTCCACGAGGAAAGCCGCGATGGGACCGTATACCATCGTTACGAATATCACCTGGATGAACACGAGGAATATCAGCCACACCATCGACGCGTTGCCTACTTTGATCTCTTTATGCTGGGTGGTTTTGCCGGCTTTGGTCACCGTTACGTCGCGCACGACGGTGCTGTCCGAATACGTGCGTACTTTGGCGGAGCGTTCCATCATTTTACCGTCTTCGTCAGGCACTACGGAACCTTCCACGCGGTACATGGACGATACTTCCTGTTTGGAGGAAAGGTCCACGGTCTTGTCCATCGCATTGTAAATGGGGAAGTAGCTGATGGCCGCCACGAACATCCCGAGCATCATGATCTTTTTACGCCCGATCCTGTCCGACAGCGCGCCGAAATAAATAAAGAACGGCGTGCCGAACAGCAGCGCCACGGCGATGATGATGTTGGACTGCACAAAATCGATCTTCATCGTATTCTGCAAAAACGAGAGCGCGTAGAATTGTCCTGTGTACCACACCACGCCCTGGCCCATGGCGGCGCCGAACAGGGCGAGCAGCACCAGCTTCAGGTTCTCTTTGTTGCCGAAGCTCTCTTTGAGCGGGTTCTTCGAGGTTTTGCCTTCGGATTTGAGCTTGCTGAACAGCGGCGATTCCTGCAGCCTGATGCGGATGTAATAGCTCATCAACACGAGGAAGACGCTCAGCCAGAAAGGAATGCGCCAGCCCCATTCGTTGAATTTTTCCGGCGTCATCGACATGCGGGTAACGAGTATTACGCCGAGCGACACGAACAGGCCCAGTGTGGCCGTGGTCTGGATAAAGCTCGTGTAATACCCTCTTTTGTTGGCGGGCGCATGTTCCGCCACGTAGGTGGCCGCGCCGCCGTATTCCCCGCCCAGGGCCAGCCCCTGCGCCAGGCGTAGTATCAGCACGAGTATGGGAGCGAGTATGCCGATGGTGGCGTAACCCGGTATCAGCCCGATCGCGAAAGTAGAGCCGCCCATGATGATCAGCGTAAGCAGGAAGGTATATTTCCGGCCCACCATATCGCCCAGCCGGCCGAATACGATAGCGCCGAAGGGACGAACGATAAAACCTACGGCAAACGTTGCCAGCGTGGCGATGTAGCCGAGGGTGGGATTATCGTCGGGAAAAAATTTTTCGGCCAGTATCAGCGAAAGGCTGCCGAAAATGTAGAAGTCGTACCATTCTATAAGGGTTCCCGCAGAAGAGGCGAATATTACCTGCCAGATGTTCTGCTTTGCAGACGTTGAGCTCATAATGTGAAATTGTTATCCTGAAAAGATAGAGAATAAGTTTAATAAATAAAACAAGTTTCCGTTCCCGGGAGCATTTGCATAAGAGAAACCGTTATCTTTATTACATTACCAGAAAGGACGGTTAACCGATGTGGCGGATCATTTTCATTTTTATACTGGCGGGGCTTTATCCCTATGTAACCGCCGCCCAGCGCCCGGGCGTGGGGCTCACATTGAGCGGGGGAGGCGCGCGCGGGCTGGCGCATATCGGCATTTTGCAGGCGATAGACAGCGCGGGCCTGAAGATCGATTACGTGACGGGCACCAGCATGGGCAGCATCGTGGGCGGGCTGTACGCCATCGGCTACACGGGCGACTCCATCGAGGCCATGGCGCGCAAGCTCGACTGGAACGTGCTTTTTTCCAACCGCCCCGTGCTGGACGATATCAGTTACGAAGAAAAAGCGGAGTACAACCGCTATATGATAGAGATCCCGTTCGAGTACGGCAAACCCAAGCTAGCGTCCGGCGTGATCTCCGGGGAGCAGTTATGGCTGGAGCTGGCGAAGATGTGCTGGCCGGTGCGGGATGTGAAGGATTTTTCAAAATTCAGTATCCCCTTCAAATGCATCGCCACCGACGTGGCAACGGGCGAGATCGTGACGCTGGACAGCGGGGAGCTGGTTTCGTGTATGCGTGCGAGTATGGCCATCCCTTCCGTGTTCACCGCCGTAAAGATCGGCGACCGCAAGCTGGTGGACGGCGGGGTGGTGCGCAACTTTCCCACCATTACCGCCCGCGAAATGGGGGCGGACATCATTATCGGCAGCAACGTCAGCAACGGTCTCCGCCCGGCGGACGAGCTGCAAACGCCCATCGATATCCTGTACCAGCTCGGTTTTTA
The DNA here is from genome assembly GCA_966250725.1 of uncultured Chitinophaga sp. GTDB lineage: Bacteria > Bacteroidota > Bacteroidia > Chitinophagales > Chitinophagaceae > Chitinophaga. The sequence continues at coordinate 6,367 of CBINIO010000159.1, read as the reverse complement.
TAAGGACGCGCAGGATTTTGCGGAAGCCCGCAAGCTCGCCGGTATTTATGTCCATCACGAACTGAAAGGTTATGGCGCCGCCAGCTTTGGCAGCGTGGATTCCATATTGGAAGAAGGCAAAAGGAAAGGCCGCGAGCTGTACCCCGTTTTCAAACGGCTGGCCGATTCGCTGAACGCCCTGTACCCCGCGCCGCCGCCCGCTGCGCGCCGCCTGCCGGTGGTGCCCGATATAGAGATCACCGAGATACGGGTGAAAGGGCTGGTGCATTCCGACGAAAAATTTTTCAGAGGCAGGCTGGGCCTGGAGCCGGGCGGCTGCTATTCGCCGGACAAGATACGCGAGGCCATCCTGAACGTGTACGGTACGCGTTTTTACAAACAGATCACCTACGATATGCAGCCGCTGGGCTATGGCCGCAGCGAGCTGGACATTACGGTGGAAGAAACGCCGCTTACCTATGTGAAGCTGGGCCTGCATTACAACACCTTCACCAACGTAAGCGCCATCATCAATATCACGCAAAGGAACTTCGTAGTGCCCAACAGCCGCGCGTTCGTGACCGTGGCGGTGAGCGAGAACCCGCGGCTGCGCGCGGAATATTTCAAGTACCTCGGCCGCAAGCGCAACGTGGGCTTTGGCTTGGGCGCCTATTACGAAAACGATCCGCTGAACTATTACGACGATTTCAGGAAGATCCAGGAGTACCGCAGCAAATACGCCAACGTGGACGTGCACATGCAATTTATGCTCAACCGTGTGATGGCGCTGGGCGTAGGCACACGCTGGGAATACATCCGCGTGAAGCCCAAGCTCTCGCCTTATGTAGAGCTGGACGGCAACAACAAACAATACCAGTCGTTCCTCTATTATGGCCTCAATACCATCGACCGGAAGCTGTATCCCACGCGCGGCGCGCAGATACAGCTGGAAGGCGGGGTGGTGTACGGGCAAAATCCGGATATCAGGCTGCGCGAGCTGGGCGAGGAGCTGCCGCTGGACAGCCTGGGCTATTACTTCAACGACTACCAGCGCCTGACGCTGAAAATGAATTATTATTTCCCGCTCAGCCGCAAGTCTACCCTTAACGTGAACGGCTATGCCGGTTTCAACTTCAATTACGACCTCGAGCTGCTCAACGATTTTATGATCGGCGGGGTGACCGATTTCAGCCGCAACCAGATACCGTTCGTTGGGCTGTACGACGGGGAGATCAATACTTCCAGCGTGACCGCCCTGCAGCTGGGCTGGCAGTACGAGGCGCTGCGCAATATCTTTCTCATACCGCGGGTGAATGCCGCCGTGTACGACCTCAACGGCAAGGCCAGTCCCAAATATCGGTACGTGACAGGTTACGGCATTACGGCGGGTTTTGCCTCGCGCCTGGGCCCGATGGAGGCTACGATCATGTACAGCGACCAGGCGAGTATATTGAAGGGGTATGTCAATCTCGGGTTTCACTTTTAGCGCATAACGCCGCGCCGCCAGGCGTGCGGGCCGCATACGGTTGCCTGATGCGGATAGATGGTACGATCGTTAGTGCATCCGGTCGCCGCGCACCGGCAGCGTTTTGATCATTCCCGCTTCATACTGCAGCCATTCCGCCCAGCGTTTTTTTACTTTTTCTTCCGGGAGATATTCGTTTGCGAGATCGATGAACAGCCGGTAATGCCCGGCTTCGGAGATCATAAAGCGGCGGTAGAACTCGCGGAGGTATTCGTCTTCCAGCCCTTCGCTCAGCAGCCTGAAACGCTCGCAGCTGCGCGCTTCGATGAGCGCGAAAACCAGCAGCCTGTCCAGCAGCACGTCCGCCGGCGCGCCGCCTTTCTGCTGGAAACCGATCAGGTTGTTCACGTATTCGTCCTTCCGCTGTTTGCCCAGCGTAAAGCCGCGTTTTTTCATTTCGGCGAGCACCTGCCTGAAGTGGCCCCATTCCTCCGTAACGATCGGCGCCAGCTCGTCCACCAGCTTTTGTTTGTCCGGGTACCGCTGTATGAGCGAGATGCAGGAGGTGGCGGCCTTTTGTTCGCAGAAGGCATGGTCCGTCAGCACTTCTTCCAGCGAAATGGCGGCGAGGTTCACCCAGCGCGGGTCTGTTGGTAATTTCAGGCCGAGTATCGAAACTTTACTGCTCATACAGGTGTTGATATTGAACAGCGAAGTTACAGAGAAGATACTTAGTTTTGAAGTATGCAAAAGGAAGACTTTCTCCAGGCGGCCCTCTCCAAACGCCGCGAGCAGCACGCCCTGCGCCAGCTGCGGCTTGGCGGTCACCGTACGGATTTCTGCTCCAACGATTACCTGGGCCTCGCGCGCAGCGAAAAAGTGCAGGAAAACGCGCATGCCATCGCCAAACAGCTCGGCCAGGTGCATGGCAGCGGCGGATCGCGCCTGCTAGCCGGCAATTACGAGCTGGTGGAAGAAGCCGAGCAGGTGATCGCCGAGTTCCACCGCGCGCCCGCCGGCCTTTTTTACAATTCCGGCTACGACGCCAACCTGGGCCTGTTTTCCTGCGTGCCGCAAAAAGGGGACGTGATCATTTACGACCAGCTCATCCATGCCAGCATCCGCGACGGCGTACGGCTGTCCCCGGCGCAGGCGTATTCCTTTCTTCATAACGACCCCGAAGACCTGCAAAAAAAGCTGCTCAATGCCGACGGGCGGATATTTGTGGCCGTAGAGTCCGTTTACTCGATGGACGGCGATACGGCGCCCCTGGAGGCCATTTGCGACCTCTGCGACCGTCACCGCGCACATTTGATCGTAGTCGAGGCGCATGCAACGGGCGTAACGGGCGACAGGGGAGAAGGGCTGGTGCAGGAGCTGGGGCTGACCGAGCGTTGTTTCGCGCGGGTGCATACTTTTGGCAAAGCCGTCGGCTGTCATGGCGCTATTGTGCTGGGCAGCCATTTCCTGCGGGAATACCTGATCAATTTCAGCCGTCCTTTCATCTACACCACTGCATTGCCGCCGCAGGCGGTGGCCGTTGTGCTCAGCGCGTACGCCATCTTCCCCGACATGCACGAAGAGCGGAAACATCTGCAAAACCTCATAAGGCTGTTCCGCGAAAAGCTGGGCGGCAACAGCGTTACGCCCATCCAGGTAGTGATGGCCCCGGGCAACGAAAGGGTTCGGCAGCTGGCCGCGCAATTGCAGGAAGAAGGGCTGGACGTGCGCGCCATCCTGCATCCTACGGTGCCTAAAGGGCAGGAGCGTTTGCGGGTGGTGCTGCACAGTTTTAATACGGTTGAAGAAGTGGAGCGGCTCGCGGCGATTGTATTGTCATATTCCTGAAAAGGCGTATATTAACATGGATTTCCTTACCTTCTAAAGTTTTTTTATGGAGATGAACCCAGTCTGGAAAAAAGTATTAGAAGAAGTCGGATTTGTTTCCTGGTACCGCGCATTATCTGACGAGTTCCGCACCGAGCCGCCTTTTACCGACCATAGCATTACGGAAGCGCAGGATATGATCATGGAGTTCGGTTTCAAAAAAACGCATTACGATCCAAAGACTTCTTTCTACCAGGTAGAAGGCGTGGACGACACGCGTGTCGTAAAAGGTTTGGGCTCCGGCGTGAGCGTTTCGCTGAAAGACGGCGCCGTGGAAGTGGTGGTGGCCTTTGACATTGACAACGATACCCGTGTGGGCGGCACTTTCAGCCTGCTGCCGGGCATGCTGGGCGATACCGGCTCGCCCATCCGGAAACCGGTTTTTACCAATTATAAAGAGTTATACTCGCTACTGAAAAAGATCTTCCAGAAGTATGACGACATCGGCAACAAGGTCATCGACATCTACCTGGCCGAACCGGCTACCATGTAATCCAGTTTATGAGAATTATCCCGCTGATCTTCACGGTCGCGCTCGTATGGGCGCTTAACCACCGTTGGGGCGCTACGCCTCCGTTCGGTATGCTTTTCAGTCCCCAGCACGGTTTCTGGGTACATGCCGAACCGGCCCGCTCCGTCATCGACGAACACCTTGTGTTCCCGCAGCTGAAAGGCAAAGCCGAAGTATGGTTCGACGACCGCATGGTAGCGCATGTGTTCGCCGAACAGGAAGCCGACGCTTATTTTATACAAGGTTACCTGCACGCCAAAAACCGCCTCTGGCAGATGGAGCTGCAAACCCACGCCGCCGGCGGGCGGCTCAGCGAAATACTCGGCCCCAAACTGCTGGACTACGACCGCCGCAAACGCCGCGAAGGCATGGTGTACGCCGCAGAGCAGGCTATAAAAGGCATAGAGGCCGATCCCGTCACCAAAATGGAACTGGACAGCTATACCGCCGGCGTGAACGCCTATATCAAAACGCTGCCCGAACGCAACTACCCGCTGGAATACAAGCTGCTCGGCTACGGCCCCGAACCCTGGACCAATCTCAAAACCGGCCTGCTGGTAAAATACATGAGCGCCGACCTCGCCGCTTCCGCGGACGACATCCCGTACACCAACGCGCGCAATCATTTTTCCAAAGAAGATTTCGACCAGCTCTATCCTGATTTTACGGACGTGATCGCGCCCATCATCCCGAAAGGCACGCTGTTCCCCGCGCCCACGCGCCGCGCCGTGCCGCCGCCGGACAGCGTGATAAAAGCCGAGTTCAAATACAACGTAGCGCAGCAGGACAGGGACAAAGGCAGCAACAACTGGGCGGTGGCCGGCAGCAAAACAAAAAGCGGTTATCCCATTCTCTGCAACGACCCGCACCTGGAGCTCAGCCTGCCGAGCCTTTTTTATGAAATGCAGATCAAAACGCCGTCCATGAACGTATACGGCGTAAGCCTGCCCGGCGCGCCCGGTATCATCATCGGCTTCAACGACCATATGGGCTGGGGTTTTACGAACGGTTACGTGGACGTGCTGGACTATTATAAAATGGAATTCCGCAACGGCAAAAAAGAATATCTTTTCAACGGTGCATACCGTCCCGCGCAGCTGCGCGGGGAAGAGATCAAAATAAAAGGCCAGCCGAGCTTTTACGATACCGTGGCGTACACCGTATGGGGCCCGGTGCTGTACGACGATACCTACACCGACCCGCGCTTTTCAGGCTACCTCGCCATGCGCTGGACCGCGCACGACGAAAGCAACGAGCTGCGCACCGTTCACCTGCTCAATCACGCCAAAGGTTATGGCGATTATCTCGAGGCCATGAAATCGTGGAGCTGCCCCGGCCAGAATTTTATTTACGCCGGCAAAACCGACGGCATCGCCATCTGGCACAACGGCAAGCACCCGCTCCGCTGGAAAGACCAGGGCAAGTTCGTCACCCCCGGCAACGACAGCACCTACGCCTGGCAAGGCTTCATCCCGCAAGCCGAGAACCCGCATATCCACAATCCCGCCGAGGGATTCGTCAGCTCCGCCAACCAGCAGGCCACCGACAGCACTTATCCTTACAACCTGTTCGGTTATTACGACCTGTACCGCGGTATGCGCATCCAGGAGCAGCTGCGCGGCATGAGCGACATTACGCCGGAGGATATGATGCGGCTGCAGAACGATTATAAAAATCGTCTTGCCGAAGCCGCCATGCCTTTTCTCAGTGATTTTGTAACGGTAAACGCGCTAACCGACAAACAAAAAGAATACTGGCGCATGATGTTCGGCTGGGACGGCGTGGCCGGGCCTGACAGCAAAGCTGCCACGGTATTCAATCTCTGGTGGAGCAATCTCGAAAACAATATCTGGAGCGACGAGCTGCCGCTGCAGGACAGTATCGCGTACGTACAGCCCGAGGAAAAAACGCTGCTGTACTGGCTGATGCGCGACAGCGCCATGCATTTTGTAGACAATATCCATACGCCCGTCCGCGAAACGCTCAGCGAACAGGTGACCGCCAGCTTTAGCGCTGCCGCCGATACCGCCGCAGCGCTGGAAAGCAGGGGAGCGCTGGCGCTGGGGAAATTCCGCGGTACGGACATCCGGCACCTGAGCCGCAGCATTCCCGCGTTCAGCAGGATGCATCTCAATACCGGCGGCGGCCGGCACATCATCAACGCTACGAAAAAAACGACCGGTCCCAGCTGGCGGATGGTAGTGGAACTGGGTCCTCAAACCAAGGCCTGGGGCATCTTTCCCGGCGGTCAAAGCGGTAATCCCGGCAGCAGATATTACGACAATATGGTGGATGACTGGCTGGCGGGAAAATATTATGCGTTGAAAGTGATGGACCAGCAAAAGCCCGAGGGAGTGGCGGGGAGAATGGTGTTTGAGAAGGGTAGCGGGGATTTGTAAATTTTATTTCCTGAAATATTTGGCAAAAATAATTTAATACATATCTTTGCACTCCCAATCGAAAACGAAACGGGATGATTCCGTAGCTCAGTTGGTAGAGCAATACACTTTTAATGTATGGGCCCT
>CBINIO010000158.1:0-8692 GCA_966250725.1 uncultured Chitinophaga sp. | reverse complement strand
CGATACGTTGACGAAGGCCGTAGTAGGCACCGGCGGCATGGGCCGCGGGCACTTCGGCTATGCAGGCACCCGCGTTGTCGCTATTTGCGATGTGGACAAAAGCCATATCCAGAAAGCCCTCGATGTGCTGCCCAACGGCGGTAAAGGCGTAAAAACGTTTGCCGATTACCGTGAGCTGATCACGCTGCCGGAAGTTGACATCGTACACGTTGCCACACCGCCGCACTGGCACGGCATTATCGCCGCCGATGCAGCGCGCGCGGGGAAAGACGTTTGGTGCGAAAAACCAATGACCGCCACCATCGGCGAAGGCAAACGCCTCGTGGAAGCCGTGCAGCAGCATGGCAGGATCTTCAGGCTCAACACCTGGTTCCGCTTCTCCAGCCGCTTTTACGGCATGGGCACTACCGTGGAGCCCATCAAAAAACTGGTGGACAGCGGTTTGCTCGGCTGGCCGCTGAAAGTGACCATCAGCAAACACACCGGCTTTGACTGGAAATTTTACTGGGTGGGCAAAACCAACCTCGAACCGCAGGCCGTTCCCAAAGAGCTGGACTACGACATGTGGCTGGGCCCCGCACCCTATAAACCGTACAATAAACACCGCGTGCACCAAACCTTCCGCGGGTATTGGGATTACGATGGCGGCGGCCTTGGCGACATGGGACAGCACTACATCGACCCCGTGCAGTATTTCCTCGGGAAAGACAATACCAGCCCGGTAAAAGTGGAAGTGGACGCCCCGCAGCAGCATAGCGACGCCGTGGGCACTTGGCGCAAGATCACCTATACTTATGCGGACGGCTGCCAGATCATTCTCGACGGCGCCGGCACGGAAACCAAGGCTGCTTATATCGAAGGGTCGAAAGGCAAACTGTATCCCGGTTTCAAATCAGATATCCCGGACCTGGAAAAGAAACTCGCCGAATTCCCCGATCCGGCGCCGCAGGTAACGGACTTTGTGGAAGCCGTTAAAAAACGCCAGAAGTTCGCGCTGAACGAAGAGAACGGTCACCGTTCCGCCACCATCGTGAACATGGGCAAGATCGCCCTGCAACTGGGCCGCAACCTCGAATTCGATCCTGTAAAACAGGAATTCGTGAACGACGAAGGCGCCAACAGGCTGATATTCCAGCCCATGCGCGGACCCTGGACCATATAGCTTGCATTTACCCTGACAATTACCAAAACCAATGAAAAAAATACTGATTGCTGCTGCTTGTTGTTTCCTTCAGCTGGGCGTTATGGCCCAACCGAAGCAGGATAACCGTGCCGCACATACGAAAATAGCAGACCTGCTGCAAAAGCAGCCTGCGGATAACCAGGCCGCCTTTAATGCCAGCATGGCCGAACTCGCTACACTGGGGGAGGAAGGCATTACGGGCATGGCCGCCATGATGGCCGCTCCCGGTAAAGGGGACAACACGGCCGTCAATTATGCGCTGTCCGGCTACGCGTTCTATGTAACGCAGCCCGGCAAGGAAAATCTCCGCAAAGCCGCCGTGGCAGCCTATGCCAAAGCGCTGGGCCAGGTGCAGGACAAGGAAAACAAAGCTTTCCTGCTGGTGCAGCTGCAACACATCGGCACCGACGAAGCCGTGCCCGCCGTGGCGCCGTACCTGACGGACGAACGCCTGTCCGACCCTGCCGCACGCACGTTGGTGAAGATCAATACCCCCGCAGCGCAGGCGGCCCTGGTAGCGGCAGTGCCGAAATTGAGCGGCCGTAACAAACAAAGCCTCGTGGAAGCCATCGGCGACGCTTGCGTCACCTCCGCCGTTCCCGCGCTGATACCGCTCACCACCGATGCGGACAAGATGCTCGCTAAAACCGCGCTGTACGCGCTGGCGCAGATCGCCGACCCCGGGCAGGCCACTGCCCAGGCGCTGCAAACCGCCGCCGCACACGCCGGATATCAATATGATATCACTAACGCCGCAGGCTCTTACCTCGCATACGCGCAGAACCTGCTCGCAAAAGGCCATACGAACGAAGCGAAAGCCGTAGCGTACAACCTTCGCAAACGCGCCAAAGACGACACGCAGGTGCATCTCCGCACCGGCGCGCTGTATGTGCTGAACGAAGCCGAAGGCGCAAAGGCCCTGCCGCTGCTGCTGGACGCCGTGAACGATAAACAGCCTGAATACCGCGACGCGGCCATGAAATTTGCCGCAGGCTCCCTTGGTACCGCCGCCACCGCCGCATGGATCAAATCGCTCAAAAAAGCGAAACCCGAAGGCCAGGCCGCGGTAGCGACCATGCTGGGCAATAATAAAATAGAGGCCGCGCTGCCGGCCATCCTGCCTTTGCTGAAAAGCAAGAACGCGGGCGTGAAGCTGGCCGCCATCAAAGCCGCCGGCCAGATCGGCGGTGAAAAGGTAGTGCCTTCGCTGCTGGCGGTAATGAAAACCGGCGATACCGCTGCGATCTCCGCTGTAAAAAACGTGCTGCAAACCATCAAAGGCGGTGAAGTGACCGCGCAGGCCGGCTCCCAGCTGGCGAGTATGCCGTCCGCCGCGCAGGTGGCATTGATCGACGTGCTCTCCTCCCGCATGGCCAGCAGCCGTGTGCAGGACGTGCTGCCGCTCACGCAGTCATCCGACGCTGAAGTTCGCAAAGCCGCCATGGGCGCGCTGAAAAATATGGCCACTGCTTCCAACCTGCCCACGCTGTACAAGCTGCTTTCCGCCGCAACCGGCAAGGAAGACATAAAAGCGCTGCAAGCCGCCGTGATAGCGGCCGCGCCCGGTCAGCAGAAAGCGGTGATCACGCAGATGCAGCGTGAAACGCCCGCCAACCAGGAACGTTATTACGCTATCCTCGCAGGTTTGGGCGGCGCCGACGCGTTGAATGTAGTGAACACCGCATTCGAGAACGGCAGCGCCTCCCAGAAAGCCGCCGCCGTTGCGGCCCTCAATTCCTGGACGGACGAAGCGGCCACCGGCTCGCTGCTTCGCATCGCCCGCAAAGACGCCGCTTACCGCAATACCGCGCTGCAGGGTTACGTACGTCTCGCCCGCGCGGTGAAGCTGCCCGAGCAGCGCCTGCTGATGCTGAGCAACGCCATGGAGCTGAATCCCGGCAAGGCCCTGAAGAAAAACATCCTGGAGCAGGCCGAACAATGCAAAACATTCCCCGCCCTCATCTTCGCCGGCAAATTCCTGGACGATGCCTCCGTGCAGCAGGAAGCGGCGCAGGCGGTGATGAACGTGGCGCTGGCCGATAAATCCTACAGCGGCGCTACCGTACGCAGCCTGCTGGAAAAAACCTCCTCCGTGCTGAAAGGCGGCGACGCCGACTACCAGCGCCAGGCAATCGCCAAATACCTTGCTGAAATGCCCGATGGTGAAGGTTTTGTAAGCCTCTTTAATGGTAAAGACCTCACCGGCTGGAAAGGTCTCGTGGCCAACCCGATCAAACGCGCAAAAATGGACGCCGCCACCCTGGCGAAAGAACAGGAGAAAGCGGACGCGAAAATGCGCGAAGGCTGGAGCGTGAGCGACGGCATGCTGGTATTTAACGGTCATGGCGACAACCTTTGCACCGACAAAAAATACGGCGACATCGAAATGTTCGTGGACTGGAAGATCGAACCGAACGGCGACGCGGGCATTTATCTCCGCGGCACGCCGCAGGTGCAGATATGGGATACCGCCCGCAAGGACGTAGGGGCCGATGTTGGTTCCGGCGGCCTGTACAACAACCAGGCAAACCCAAGCAAACCCTCCGTGCTGGCGGATAACGCGCCGGGCGAATGGAACACTTTCCACATCATCATGAAAGGCGACCGCGTGACCGTGTACCTCAACGGCCAGCAGGTAGTGAACAACGTAGTGCTCGAAAACTACTGGGACCGCAAGCTGCCCATCTTCCCCGAAGAGCAGCTGGAACTGCAGGCCCACGGCACGAAAGTATACTACCGCAACCTGTACGTGCGCGAGTTCGAACGCCCGAAACCTTACACCCTCAGCGACGAGGAAAAGAAAGAAGGATACCGCATCCTGTTTGACGGCACCAACATGCACGAATGGACGGGCAACCTCGCCGGCTACATCATAGAGAACGGCAATATGGTTTGCGTACCGAAAAGCGGCAGCGGCGGCAACATCTACACTAAAGACGAATTCGGCGACTTCATTTACCGCTTCGAGTTCCAGCTGACGCCCGGCGCCAACAACGGTCTGGGCATCCGCGCCCCGCTTGGCGGCGACGCTGCCTACAAAGGCATCGAGCTGCAGATCCTCGACAACGAGGCGGACATCTACAAGAACCTGCATGTGTACCAGTACCACGGTTCCGTATACGGCGTAATTCCCGCCAAACGCGGTTTCCTGAAGCCGGTAGGCGAATGGAACTACGAGCAGGTGACCGTAAAAGGCACGCACATCATCGTGGAGCTGAACGGCACCGTGATCCTCGACGGCGACATCGCCGATGCGCGCGACAACGGCACGCTGGACCACAAGCAGCACCCTGGCCTGAAAAACACCAACGGCCATATCGGCTATCTCGGCCATGGCTCAGTGGTACGCTTCAGGAATATCAGGATCAAGGATCTGACGAAGAAGTAATCGTTATACAAATTGATACGCAAAGGGCCTCCGGTAGTAACCGCGAGGCCCTTTGTTATGCAGGGGAGGGGGCTTATGAATGTGGATTTATCTAACCAGGGTGAACCAACAACCAGGCAAATTTATCCACATCCCGGCTGTGGAAATATTCTTCCGCCGCGCCTGTAAACCTTTCACAGGTTGGCACGTTATAGGATATATCCTAATTGTAACCACAAATATTAATACGCCCTCTATGAAGACGGTAGCCTTTATCGGCGGTATCACAGGTATTATCCTGGCAGTGATCGCCTACTTCGCGGAACTGAAAAGCTGGATGAGCACCGAGGTGATCCTCACCATCGGTTTTGCCGGGTACGTGCTCATTATCACAGCAATAGCATATTTCCTGCTGGCCTGGCTGTACAAAGGCAGCAAAAAGCTGGATGTGCTGTAAAATAATGGTATAGGCATTAGACTTGCATCTCCGGGAGACCGGAATAGAAAAAGACGCCCCTCGAGGCGTCTTTTTTATGTTGGGAAACAACGTTATTTCTTCAGTTTTTCGGCGAAAGCCTTTTTGAATTTCTCCAGCTTCGGCCTCACCACATAATAGCAGTACGGCTGCGAACCGTTCTGGTTGTAATAGTTCTGGTGATAGTTCTCCGCCTTATAAAAAGCCTTGAAAGGCGCTATTTCGGTAACGATCGGCGCGGAATAGGAGCCCGATTCCTGCAGCTTCTGCTTGTAGAATTCCGCTTCCTTGCGCTGCTCTTCGTTGTGATAAAAAATAACGCCCCGGTACTGCGTGCCCACGTCGTTGCCCTGCCGGTTCAGCTGGGTAGGGTCGTGGCTGAGCCAGAACGCCTCCAGCAGCGTGGCGAAGGTAATCTTGGCGGGGTCGTAGGTAATATGCACCACTTCGGCATGACCGGTGGTGCCGGTGCAAACTTCCTCGTAGGTGGGGTTGGGCTTGTCGCCCCCCGAATACCCCGATTCCACGGTCAAAACGCCCTCGAGCTGCTGAAACTGTGCTTCCGTGCACCAGAAGCAGCCGGTGCCGAAGGTGGCCTGTTCGGTCTTTGTGTCTTTTGGAATGCTCATATCCCCTGGTTCTTTACTTGTTTCGGTTTTTGACTGCGCGCAGCTCACCAGGCCGGAGCCTGCGAAAATTGCCGCGAGCAGGTATTTTTTCAGGTACATCATATACGGTTTCTGTCTATCAAATTACGATATCCCTGGTGCTTTGGATCGACAAGTTAGTTAACTTTAACATTCTTTTGAGAAAAGCCGGATGATGAACCGCATTTGTCATTCGCCCCCGTTTATTGATCAAACGCTTTTGAGCAATTCCGAGAGATAGGCCACCTTTGCGGAACGAAAAAAGGAAAAAAGGTTGCACCGGGCCGGCAGCCGCTAATTAAAATTGACGAAAAAGTGAAATATTTTCCAGAGTCGGCGCTGGTGCAGTTGGAGTTTGACAAGGTAAAAACATTATTGCAGGAGCATTGCAAAACGGAGCTGGGCAAGCAAATGGCCGAAGAGCTGCGCCTGCATACGCACATCGATTACGTGAGAACGGCGCTTCAGCAGGCGCACGAATACAAGCAGCTGGTATTGATCCAGGTGCATTTCCCCAACGATTACGTGCTGAACCTGCGGCAGGAGCTGCGACTCCTGGAGATACAGGGCGCCGTGCTTACCGGGGAACAGTTCATGCTCATCCGCAAGCTGGCGGAAAGCATGCACAGCATCGTACGTTTTTTTGACGCCGACAGAAGAGTGACCTATGCAGCCCTGCATGGCGTGATCGCGCATACACACTACGAGAAAAAGATCGTTTCGCTGATAGACGAAGTGCTGGACGAAGCAGGACAGGTGAGGGACAATGCCACGCCCGAACTGGCGAAGGTCCGCATGCAGCTGTTCAGGAAACGCACCGAGCTGAGAAGGGTGTTTGACCGCATCCTTTCCAAACTGCAGAAGCAGGGCTACCTGGCGGACATTGAGGAAAGTTTCCTCAACGGCCGCAGGGTAGTGGCGATCTTTGCCGAACAGAAACGGATGGTGAAAGGCATCCTTCACGGTGAATCGGATACGCGGCGCACGGCCTTCCTGGAGCCGGAAGAGACCATCCAGCTCAACAACGAAGTGCATTCCCTCGAAAGGGACGAGCAACGCGAGGTGTACCGGATACTCCGCGCCCTCACGGCGGATCTGGCACAGCACCATGATCTGCTGAGCGGTTATCACGACATCCTCGGCACCTACGATTTTATCCGTGCGAAGGCCCGCCTCGCGCTGGACATCAACGGGAATTTCCCCATGCTGGCGCCCCACGCGCAGGTGCATCTGGTGGAGGCTTATCACCCCTTGCTGCTGCTGTACAACCGCAAGCAGAACAAGCCTACCATCCCCATCAGCCTTACGCTGGACAAGGACCATCACATCCTCGTGATCAGCGGGCCGAACGCGGGCGGCAAAACCGTGACGCTCAAAACCGTGGGGCTCATCCAGCTGATGCTGCAGGCCGGTTTGCTGGTGCCCGTGCACCCTGCCAGCCAGCTCGGCATTTTCCGGCAGGTGATGATCCATATCGGCGACACGCAGAGCCTTGAATTTGAGCTGAGCACCTACAGTTCGCATCTCAAGAACATGAAACACTTCATGGAAAATGCGAACGGCAGAACGCTCTTTTTTATAGACGAGCTGGGCAGCGGCTCCGATCCCAACCTGGGCGGGGCTTTTGCGGAAGTGATCATGGAAGAGCTGGCGCGGAAACATGCCTTCGGCATCGTCACCACGCACTACCTCAACCTCAAGATCATGGCGGGGAAAGTGAAAGGCATTCTCAACGCCGCCATGGGCTTCGACGAGCAGAACCTGCAGCCCATGTACAAGCTGCTGGTGGGCAAGCCCGGAAGCTCTTACACCTTCAGCATCGCGCAGCGCATCGGGCTGGACCAGTCGCTCATCAACCGGGCGAGGAAGCTGGTGGACGAGGGGCATTTCAGGCTGGACAAACTGCTCAACAAAGCAGAGCAGGACCTGCAGAAAGTGGAAGGCCGCGAAAAGGAATTGCAAAAGCTGTTGAAGGAAAACGAAAAGCTGAAAAAGGAATACGAGATATTGTCCGACAAGGAACGCGTGCAGCAGGCGTATACCATGCAGAAGCTGCAGAACAAGATCAGGGAGGAAGACATCAACTACCTCAAGGATATGGAACGCAAGCTGAAGCAGATCGTGATAGAATGGAAACGTACCGAGGACAAGCAGAAAGTGATAAAACAGGCGGAGGCACTGCTGTTCAATCGTAAGAGCCAGGCCATCAACGAAAAGATCAAAAAGAAAGTGCAGGACCGGTTCGAGGAGCTGAAAGGGGAGGTGAAGACCGGCGACCAGGTGAAGATCAGGACGAACAACCAGGTGGGGAAAGTGAGGGAGCTGCGCGGAAAGACCGCCGTGGTGCAGATCGGCAACATCCCCATCCAGGTGAAGATAGCGGACCTGGTGCTGGTGCAGGAACGGCAAAAGACGGAATAACGTATCTTTACACACCACACACACATCCCATGCAACTGACGAAATTCAATCACATACCGATGATCAGCGTGCAGGATTCCAGCTACGCGGAAGAAGGCTCGCAGTTCCTCATACACCTCGCCAATCTCCGCGAGATCGACTGGGAAGGGATAGACACGCCTCACCGGCACGACGGTTATACGATCGACATTCTGCTCAAAGGCAGCGTCACCCAATACATCGATTTCGAGAAACACACCATTCACGCCCCGGCCATCATCATGCTGGAGCCAGAGCAGATACACCAGCACGACCGCAGCTCCGACGCGGAAGTGCTGGCCATGTATTTTACGCGCGACTTCCTCGTGACCGAGACGCTCGGCGTGCTCAGCTGCTGGCAGTGCGTGTTCAAAGACAATATCCTTCACCTCGAAGAGCACCAGCTGCAGGAAGTGCTGAGCTTCGCGCGCATCCTGCTGCACGAGTTCCGCAGCGACCGGCCGCGCAAGGAAGCCGTGCTGCGCCACATCCTCAGCGCCTTCATTATCGCCTGCGGGCGCATCGCCAGGCCCGAAACTGGCAGCACGGAGATCTACCGTTCCGAAGCGCCTTTCAACGGG
>CBINIO010000157.1:0-8727 GCA_966250725.1 uncultured Chitinophaga sp. | reverse complement strand
TGAAGAATAAAGTTCTGTCGTTCTTCCTTCAGCATATAGCAGGCTTATGCCAATGAATTTACGAAAAACATCACAAACCACGCAAAAAAATGCAAAATTCTGATCTTGTACAGGCATAATCCGGCATCATATATGCATGTTTTTGCATTTATGCGACCGGATTTCCGTTTTTCAGGGTTTTCCAGGCAGATTTTGCGGCCGCTATCCCGTGTCAGTCGGATTGCCTTATTTCAACATCCGTAAATACAGGCAATTGTGATATCATTTTTGTAATTTCGCATGCATTTTATTTTACGAACAGGATTTATGATCAACATTACATTCCCGGATGGCGCAGTCAGGCAGTACGAGCAAGGTATTACGGCACTGGACATTGCCAAATCCATCAGCGAAGGCCTCGCCCGCAAAGTACTGGCGGCAAAAGTAAACGGACAGGTGATTGACGCTACCCGCCCGATCACCCACGACGGCACCCTCCAGCTGCTTACCTGGACGGACGCCGACGGCAAAGCCACCATGTGGCACTCTTCCGCCCACCTGATGGCCGAGGCGCTCGAAGCCCTGTACCCGGGAGTGAAGTTCGGCTACGGCCCCCCGCTCGAGAACGGCGGTTTCTTTTACGACGTGGACCTCGACGGCCGCGCCATCTCCGACGAAGAGCTGCGCAAGCTCGAAGCAAAAATGAGCGAACTGGCGAAGCTGAATAATGTATACGTCCGTAAAGACGTATCCAAGGCCGATGCCATCAAATATTTCACCGAAAAAGGCGATCCTTACAAGATCGACCTGCTCCAGAAGCTGGAAGACGGCACCATCACTTTTTACACCCAGGGCAATTTCACCGACCTCTGCCGCGGGCCGCACATCCCGAACACTGGCTTTATCAAGGCGGTAAAGCTCACCAATATCGCCGGCGCGTACTGGATGGGGAACGAGAACAACAAAATGCTCACCCGCATCTACGGCATCACGTTCCCTTCGCAGAAAGAGCTGGACGAATACCTCGCCCTGATCGAAGAAGCGAAAAAACGCGACCACCGCAAGCTGGGCAAGGAGCTCGAGCTGTTCGCCTTCTCCGAAAAGGTGGGGCTCGGCCTGCCGCTCTGGCTGCCCAAAGGCGCCATGCTGCGCGAACGCCTGCAGAATTTCCTGCAAAAAGCACAGGTGGAAAGCGGCTACCTGCCCGTGGTGACCCCGCACATCGGCGGCAAACAGCTGTACGTTACCAGCGGCCACTACGAGAAATACGGGAAAGACAGCTTCCAGCCCATCCATACGCCGGAAGAAGGCGAGGAGTTCATGCTCAAACCCATGAACTGCCCGCACCACTGTGAGATCTATAAAACTTCGCCCAAATCGTATAAAGACCTGCCCGTCCGCTACGCGGAATTCGGCACCGTATACCGTTACGAGCAGCATGGCGAGCTGCACGGTCTTACCCGCGTGCGCGGCTTTACGCAGGACGATGCGCATCTTTTCTGCCGCCCCGACCAGGTGAAGGAAGAGTTCGAAAAAGTGATCGACCTGGTGCTGTACGTTTTCAAAAGCCTCAACTTCACCGATTATACGGCACAGATTTCGCTGAGAGACCAGGAAGACCGCAGCAAATACATCGGTTCCGAAGAAAACTGGAAAATAGCCGAACAGGCTATCATCGACTCCGCCGCCGAAAAAGGGCTCAAAACCGTTATCGAGTACGGGGAAGCGGCTTTTTACGGTCCCAAGCTGGATTTTATGGTGAAAGACGCTCTCGGCCGCAAATGGCAGCTGGGCACCATCCAGGTGGATTATAACCTGCCCGAGCGTTTTGAGCTGGAATACATCGGGGCGGACAACAAACCGCACCGGCCGGTGATGATCCACCGCGCGCCGTTTGGCAGCATGGAGCGTTTTATTGCCGTTCTGATAGAGCATTGCGCGGGGAAATTCCCCTTGTGGCTGACCCCCACGCAGGTGAAGATCCTGCCGATCAGCGACAAGTTCCTGCCCTATACAGAAAAAGTGGCGGAATTGCTAAAAAATGCGGAAATTCGCGCTGAAATTGATGACAGGAACGAAAAGATCGGTAAAAAGATCCGTGAGGCGGAACTGGCGAAGATCCCTTACATGCTGGTTGTAGGGGAAAAAGAAGAAGCGGAGGAAAAAGTATCCGTGCGCAGGCAGGCAAAAGGCGACCTGGGCGCGATGAGCATAGCAGCATTCATCGATGTCGTTCGCGAGGAAGTGATCCATCGCAAACCTTTTGAATGATCCGCTTGTTTCTTTGAAACAATTTTAACCATTGCAATGGCATGCCGGTTTAAAAAGTAAAAAAGTCCACCGTCAGCGCCATTATTTTTATCTAACAATTCAACATTTTAATGCAACAAGGACCAAGACCAAACTTTCGGGGCAGAAACCCCAATTTCAGAAGAGAACAACAGCAGGAACACCGTACAAACCGTATGATCCGTGTGCCCGAGGTGAGGCTGGTGGGCGATAACGTGGAACCCGGCGTTTACCGGACGGACGAAGCGTTGCGCATGGCTGAAGACCAGGCCCTTGACCTGGTGGAAATCTCCCCCAATGCAGCTCCTCCCGTTTGCCGCATCATCGACTATAATAAATTCCTTTACGAGAAAAAGAAGAAGGAAAAGGAAATGAAGGCCAACGCTCACAAGAGCGAGGTAAAAGAAATCCGTTTTACGCCTAATACGGACGATCACGATTTTGATTTCAAAGCCAAACACGCCGAAAAATTCCTGAAAGAAGGCAATAAGGTAAAAACGTACGTGCAGTTCAAAGGCCGCGCCATCATGTTCAAGGAACGCGGTGAGCTCATCCTGCTGAAATTCGCGGAACGCCTCGCCGAAGTAGGCGCCCTCGAAGGGATGCCGCTGATGGAAGGCAAACGTATGATCGCGATCTTCGCGCCGAAATCGGCCAAAAAGAAACCGGCCGGCCCGAAAGAAGCGAAAGAAGGCGGCGAAGGCCAGGCCCCGCGCCCGCAGCCCGCAGGCGACCAGCCGCAGGCAGCGCCCGTACGCAGGCCCATAGAGATCAAATACGCCAAGCCGCCCGCACCGAAAACGCCCGCTCCGGACAACAAACCGGCGGACAACAGCGGCGCCAACTAAGCGCAAGTGTTATTTCGAAATAGATTTAAAAGTAAAAAGGCCTGGGGATCCCCCGGGCTTTTTTCGTGCCCCGGAAGCGGGGCGCTTTCCCGAAACCACGCCCATGCGGCACGAGCGCGGCAACGGCACCGCCCGTCCGCAGGCCGGTATCTATGATCTGCGTGTAATCGTTGACGTTAGCGCCCCAACTCCTTCAGCGTTTTCAGCCCGCGGCTGCGGATGCCCGGCGTCGCGCCCTCGCGCAGATGGTCTTCTATCAGCATTACGATCTCGTTCCTGATATCGGGGTATATTTTTGCCAGGCGGCCCAGGATCGTCATGGAAAAGGCTTTCACGGCCACCGTTTCTTTCGGGTCTTCCAGGAACTGGAAACAGAAATTCATCACCGGCCCCTGCAGGTCCTCCGGAACGGGCATGTCGCGCAGGATGCGCACCACGTTGCGTTTTACGGCCACCGGTATGCCGGGATGCCCCATCTTGTCCACCATAGCGGCGAGATGCGGCTGTATCAGCGCGGGATGTTTGTCCGCCACATAGCTCAATATCCATGCGGCGCGCTGCACCACGCGGTATTCATCGTGCAGGAACAGGTCGACCAGCTGCGCGAGACGTTGCGCATCGCCGCCCACCCATGCGGCCAGCGCCTCCGTATGTTCTTTGGAATTTTCGCGCAATATTTCTTCGCGTAATTTCATGCCGCTAAGATAAAAAAAGTGTAGCCGCCGCCGGCCGCTTTATAATTCCCGCATTTTTTCGTTTTCTTTGTTCCGTCACCAACAAAACTGAACTTGATCAGAAAAGAACTCCGGATCATCATGCTGTCGCTGGGCATCAGCCTGCTGCTGACCGTGGCCAAGTTTGCGGCGTATTTTTTCACGCATTCCGTAGCCATCCTGTCAGACGCGCTGGAATCCATCATCAACGTGGTGGCCGGCGGTTTCGCCTGCTACAGCATTTATCTCACCGGCCGGCCCAAGGATGAGAACCATCCATACGGCCACGGCAAGGTGGAATTCTTTTCCATCGGGTTCGAGGGCGCGATGATCTTTATCGCCGGCATGCTCATCCTGTTCAAGGCGGGCCAGTACTTTATACAGCCGCATGCGCTGGAAAAGATCGACCAGGGCATCTGGCTCATTACCGGCACCGCCGCCGCCAACCTGCTGATGGGGCTGTACCTCGTACGCAGCGGCCGCCGGCTGAAGTCCATCACGCTCAGCGGCAACGGCCAGCACCTGCTTACCGACGCCTACAGCTCCGCCGCGCTGATCGCCGCGCTGCTGGTGATCCATTTTACCGGCCTCCGCTGGCTGGACCCCGCCGTGTCCGTCGTGATCGCGCTGCTGATCCTGCGGAAAGGCTACCAGCTGATGCGGCAATCCATCTCCGGGCTCATGGACGAAACGGACATGAAAGTGGTGGACCGCCTGATCGATATCCTCAACCGTCACCGGCACGAACATCCCAACTGGATTGACGTGCACAACATGCGCGTGCAGCAGTACGGCAACAATTATCACATCGATTGCCATGTAACGCTGCCGTATTATCTCAAACTGACGGAAGTGCATGAAGAGATCAAGGCGATGGAAGACCTGGTGGACAAAGAGCTGGAAGGCCATGAAGTCGAGTTCTTTATTCATACCGACCCCTGCATCCCGCGCAGCTGCCCGCATTGCACGCTCATGGAATGCCCCGTCAGGCGCCTCCCTTACGATCATACCATTCCCTGGACGAGGGAAAACGTGCTGCCCAACCGCCAGCATAAGAGCTGAAGGCGGTCATTATAATTCTATCCTTTTTTTCCTAGCTTAGCGCATTATGCAAAGGATACTGATCGTGGAAGATGAGGTAAAGGTCGCCAATGCGGTCAAAATGGGGCTGGAAGAGAACGGCTTCGAAGTGGACGCGGCGTACGACGGCCGCATCGGCATAGGACTGGCTTCCAGCCAGGATTACGATCTCGTGATACTCGATCTCAACCTGCCGCATCACAACGGTTACGAGATATGCGAAGTGATCCGCCGCCGCAACAACAAAGTGCCGGTGATCATGCTCACCGCGCTCGGCGGCATGGACGACAAGATGCAGGCCTTTGAGCTGGGCGCGGACGATTACCTCGTCAAACCTTTTGATTTCAGGGAGCTGCTCGCGCGCATCCGGGTATTCCTCAAACGCGCGGGCGCCGAAGTGCCGGCCGTGCAGCGTCACAAGATCGTGATCGCCGACCTGGAGATAGACCGCGAAAGAAAGGAAGTGACCCGCGCCGGCAAAAAGATCACGCTTACCGCAAAGGAGTTCCAGCTGCTGGAATTGCTGGCCGTTCACAAAGGGAAGGTCATTTCCAAGCTCACCATCGCCGAAAAGGTGTGGAATATCGATTTTGATACGGGGACCAATGTGATAGAAGTGTACATGAACTTCCTCCGGAAAAAGATCGACAAGGATTTTGACCTGAAGCTGCTGCATACCAAAACGGGTATGGGGTATTATATTTCTGACGATCAATAGGCCGGGTTTGAAGATCAAATACAAAATAGCCGTTTATTACACGCTGTCCGCGGCGTTCCTGCTCATCGCGTTCGCGGGCCTGTCGTACTACTTCTCCGCCGAAAGCCGCCGCGCGGAGTACCAGGACCGGCTGGAATACCGCGCCCGCTCCATCGGCAGCGTGATCATCGAGAACGATCATGTGCAGATCAGCCTGCTGCGAAAGCTGGACAAAACCACCTTCCAGGACCTTTACCGCGAAACGATACTCGTTTACAACAAGAACTACGACCTGCTGTACACCAATATGCGCGACACGGCCGTGCGCACGCCCCGCAGCCTGCTCGATTACATCAGGGAACATAAATCCTACATTAAGAACGACAAGAACGGCGAAACCGCGGGGATCTATTATACGGAGGATAACGTGTCCGTGCTCGTGATCGTTTCGTCGTTCGACAAATACGGTTTCCAGAACCTGCAGAACCTGCGCCGCATCCTGCTGATAGAATTGCTGGCGGCGGTGCTGCTGCTGGTGGGAGTGGGGTATTTCTTCGCGAAAAAAATGGTGCAGCCCATCGACCGGCTCGTGCAGCAGGTGGACAGCATCAACGCCAACAACCTGCAGGACGCGAAAGTGGAGGTCCACGGCAAAGACGAGATCGCGCAGCTGGGCGCGAACTTCAACACTATGCTGCAGCGCCTCGGCGATAGTTTCGACCTGCAGAAAAGTTTTGTGAGCAACGCGTCGCACGAGCTGAGAACGCCGCTGGCGGCCATTATCAGCCAGCTGCAGGTAACGCTGGCAAAAGACAGGACGGGCGCGGAGTACGCCATGGTGCTGCATTCCGTGCTGGAAGACGCGCAAAGCCTTTCAGACCTTTCCAACGGCCTGCTCCAGCTTGCGCAATCGGAGCTGAACCGGCAGGAGTTCGATTTCGCGCCGGTGCGGGTGGACGAGCTGTTGTGGGAAACCAGCGAGCAGGTGCATGCAAAAAGAAAACCCGGCGGGAAAGTGGAGATACAATTCCTGCGCGAACCCGAGCTGGACACTTATCTCACCTGCAACGGCAACGAAACGCTGCTGAAAGTGCTTTTTATCAACCTCGCGGACAATGCCTGCAAGTTCTCCGGGGACGAGTCCGCCAGGATCGCGATCGACTTCAACGACACCTATATTATCGTGCATGTGAAAGACGAAGGGACGGGCATTCCGCGGGAAGAACAAAACCGCGTGTTCGAGCCGTTCTTCCGCGGCAGCAACGGGCAGATGGCCCGGGGGCACGGGCTTGGCCTGTCCATCTGCAAAAAGATCACCGACCTGCACGAAGGGCGGCTCACGCTGTTTTCCGTTCCCGGCGAAGGTGCTACGTTTACGGTGCAGTTGCCGCATGTATAAAATCCCGTTTGTTTTTTAATCACTTTTTAAGCTTCCTTAAAGCCCGCTTTAATTTCCGCGTGGGAAATTTGCATATCAATGGACTGCCCAGGGCCGTTTAGCTGTTTTTGATCATGAAAGGATCTGCATTTCCCATTGCGCTCATCGCCGCGCTGGCCGTTTGGACGGGCTGCAAACACAAGCAGGCCGAAGATTCGGAGGTCACCACCTTTGTGCTGAGCGATACCATGCTGGCTTCCATCACGATAGACACAATCGTTGTAAAACCGGTGGAAAACGAATTGCGCCTGCGGGGAAAAGTGATGCGCCAGGCGAACGATACCTGGATCATGGTCAGCGTGCCTGAAAACGTGATGGCCTGCGTGAAGGAGGGAGGCACGGCGGACATTTCCACCGACAGCCGCCCTGGCAGGATCTTTCACGGCCGCATCGACAGAACTTCCAACGGTACGGCGATACGCATCAGGCCGGGCACGGCGCTAAAACCGGGAACGTCCGCCAACGTTTTGCTGCGTTATCACGAAGGCAGCGCCATGCCCGCCATCCCAAGCTCGGCGGTGATCTCGGACAAAGGAAAAAATTTCGTGATGGTATTCCGTGACAAGTTCAACATCGACACAAGAGAGATAAAAGTCGCCAAAGCGCTGCACGAAACCTCGTACATCCGCGGCGGCCTGCGGGCGGGAGAGCGGATCATCTCCCGGAACCAGCTGCAGATCTACGATGCGTTGAAAAAATAGGTTACAGGTTTTAGTTCGCATAAATAGGTTGATAGAATGGTCATGAAACAGCTCGTTTCATGCATTAAATCCTCTCCGCCCTGCTCAAAAGAGAAAACGCAGGGCGGATTTTTTTGTTCCCGCATACACGCAAAAAAAAAGCCGGCTGCAAACTGCAACCGGCGCCGGGTTTCAAGCGGATAAATGATTTTATTCCTCGCCCGCTTCTTCGCCATCGCTTTGACCGATGATCTCACGCAGCGGTTTTACCGCCTGGTAAATGCCGCGGTTGTAGCGGTTGCCGAGGATGATAACGGTGGCGCTGTCTTTCACGAAACGATAAAAAACGGTGTTGTTCCCGTGCCACCAGCCGTTGTGGTAAACGATCTTCTTCGTACTGTCCGGGTATACGAGCAAACGCCAGCCCAGCCCGTAATTGCGGATGCCGGGCTTTTCATTGCTGTAAGGCGTAAAGGCTTCCTTCAGCGTTTCGGGTTTGAAGAGTTTGCCGGAATACAGCGCCTGGTCCCACTTGAGCATGTCCCGCGCGGAGCTGTAGATACCTTTGTCGCCGACCGCGCCGTCGAAGCTGTTGTCCGGCTCGGGGCGCCAGCTCGAAAGATGGCTGATGGTCTGATGCGGGCGGGGCGCCTGCTCCGGGTCCGCCACGAACGTGCTGTTCATTTGCAGCGGCTCGAAAAATGTTTCCCGCAGGTAATCCGCGTATTTCTGGCCGCTCACTTTTTCGATGATGGCGCCGAGGATGACGTAATTGGTATTGCAGTAATTGAAGTGCCTGTCCGGCCGGTATTGAATGGCGGGCTTGTGCACCGTCATCATGCTAATGACTTCCTCGTTGGTAAGGAAGTGCGATTTATCTTTTATAAGGCTGTCGCTGAAATAAAGATAGTTGGGCAGGCCGCTGCGATGGTTCAGCAGCGTGCGGATCGTGATGCCGTGGTACGGGAAATCAGGGTAATAATGTTGAATGGAATCTTCCATG
>CBINIO010000156.1:0-8731 GCA_966250725.1 uncultured Chitinophaga sp. | reverse complement strand
TGCAAAGCCTGCCCATCAGCCGGCTGGCGAGCAGGGTGCTGGCTTACGGCACCGGCGCGAGAAAAGAGGAAGGCGGCATCCTGGGCGGACTGGGTAACCTGCTGGATGGGGATTGACGTATACAAATTTGATTTTCAATATTTTAAGAACGTAACGCGGGGAAGGGAGAATATCTTTTCCCCGCGGCGTCCTATCGCGGAAAGACCATTGCTTCTGGAGAAAATTCACCGTTCATCTATTTTTTTGCAAATAATTAACGAACAGATTGGTAGTATTGTCTTAATATTGCCCGGAGGCTTAACCAGATACACCGGAATTTTTTGTATATTAGAGTCTGAACAGCGGCTGGCACTGTGTGGGTGCCACTACAGTAATCAACTGGCGCGGATGAAAGACAATTTATCCTGGTGCTATGAATAAGATTGAAAAACTTAATCATTTTGAAAAATTCAGGTGAATCCCGGACATGATGAAATTTCCAGGTATGCTTAACGGTAGCCCTACAACAGGTTTTAGGATAATATTCCGGTTAACCATGAACAACTACCTTTAATTTTCCTGTCGAGACGGCTGAGATGTTTAATTTTTAAAATTTCCGCGAAAAAATTGTAATGCAAGCAGCACTAAATTATCTTTGCTGTTCTGAGAAAATGTAGAGAAACAAGTATTGAAACGGAAGCCGGTATTGTATGATGTACGATCATTTATCCCGACGTTATGCGGGTGAACGCACCGGCGCCCAGATTATAAAACCTAAACAAGTAGGTGAATTTCATTTTTATGAAATCATTGAAAATTGCTTCAAACACGCTTTAATCAAGTAAGATGAATTTTGAGAGAAACGAACGCCCCCGAAAGTATTCTCCTGGCTACAACAGAGATCAGCAAGAACCCAACCAAGACCAGGAAGGCGGTTATTCCAAGAAACCCGAATTTGGCAAAGACGATGACCGTCAGTTCCCGCCTCGTGAAGGCGGCTATGCTCCACGCGAAGGTGGCTACAGGCCTCGTTCCGAAGGCGGCTATACTCCCCGCGGCGGCGGCATGAACAGCGGCGGCGAAGGCCCGAACTTCAACCGCGAAGGCGCTTACAACCGTGAAACCGGCGGCTACACTCCCCGTAATGAAGGCGGAGGTTACCGCGACCGCGACTATAACCGCGATCGTGGCGACGGTGGTTACAATCGCGGCGGCGGTTACGACCGTGGTGGTGGTTATGACCGCGGCGGCGGATACGACCGTGGCGGCGGCTATGATCGTGGTGGCGGTTACGACCGTGGCGGCGGCGGTTACGATCGCGGCGGATATGACCGCGGCGGCGGTGGTTACAATCGCGGCGGCGGTGGCGGATATGACCGTGGCGGCGGCGGATACGACCGCGGCGGCGGTGGTGGCTATAATCGCGGCGGTGGTGGTTACGACCGTGGCGGTGGTGGCGGCGGCTACAATCGCGGCGGCGGTGGCGGATACAACCGCGGCGGCGGTGGCGGCGGCTTTAACCGTGGCGGCGGCGCTCCGCGCCAGGGTAAGCCCGGCGGCTTCAACCGTGCTCCCAAACCCGATAACAAGATCTACTTTATCGCCCTGCTGCCCACAGCGGAAGTAGGTAAGGAGATCATCAAGATAAAACAGGATTTCGCAGAACAGTACGGCCCGATGTATGCCCTGAAAGTGCTCCCGCATATTACCCTGCAGGTGCCTTTCACCGCAGATCCCAGCCTCGAAAGAGCATTCTGCGAAGAACTGACCGAGTTCGCCAAAACACAGGCGCCTTTCGAAGTTACGCTGAACGGTTTTGGTACGTTCCCGAACAAACAAAATCGCGTGCTCTTCATCAACGTGGAGAAAAGCGAGACCATGAGCGCAATGCACCGTCAGCTCATCAACTTCCTGAGGAAAGAGTTCGGCTTCAGCACCATGCTGGCGCGTACAGGCTTTACCCCGCACGTGACCGTCGCCTTCAAAGACCTTGAAGACGCACAGTTCGAAAAGGCATGGCCCGAATACGAAAACAAAGAGTACAAAGCATCCTTCAAGGTGAACAACCTCTACTTCCTGCGCCACAACGGCAAATCATGGGAAGTGCTGCAGAAGTGCAAACTGGGCGGCGCCTGAGAACAGATGGTTTGAAATATGTGAATCCGGGTCGGAAGGCCCGGATTTTTTTTGTTTGATAACCGGGGTTCCGGAAGAACATCTGTTCATTCCGCGGCCATCGGTTTAGAACTTAAGTGAAAGCACATTTCAATGAAAAGCTCTTTGCACCATTGTTTAATTCTGCGCTCCAAAGTTCCCTTTCAGCAAAAAGCCCTACGCAATTTTGCATAGGGCCAGAACTATCATAATTAAAGATTTTACCTGCTGATCTTATACACCCCTTCTTCCTCCTCAACGATCGTTACTTTGGCGGCCATTGAGATCACATCCAGCACTTCCGGAAGCGAGGGATCGATGAACGTGCCGGTATAAGGGAGCGTAAGCAGGGAAGAATCCGGTACCACGAAACGCACGTTAAAATACGCCTCGATGGCGCTGAGCGATTTGTACAGCGGCGTGTGGCTGAAGTATAGCCGGTTCTCCTTCCAGGCCATAAAATTGGGGTCTGCATTCTCGATCTGCTGCGGGCCTTTATCAGGCCTGAGAATGGCCGCGTCGCCTTCGGTGAGCACCATTGCCCCTTTCTCTCCTTTCCTGCCGGAAAAGGCCACTTTGCCGGTCACTACGTTGAGCTGAACGGGTTTGTCGTCGTACGCTTTGATTACGAAGGACGTGCCCAGCACTTTGGTTTCCGAAATACCCGCGGACACGATGAAGGGATTGGCGTCATCGGCGGTCACGTCAAAAAAAGCTTCGCCTTTCAGTTTTACGTGGCGGTTGTCGTCCCCGAAACCGGCGTCGTAGCTCAGCTGGCTGTTGCGGTTCAGGTATACGCGGCTGCCGTCCGGCAGGGTGAAGGTTTTTTTATCGGCGCTGGCCGTCAGCACGGTTTCCTTGCCTTGCCGGAAGAGCGTAAAAGTAAGACCCGCCGCCGCTACGATCACGATGGCGGCCGCGGCCAAACGCCACCAGCCGTTGCGGCGGCTTGCCACGCGCAGCGGTCCGGGCGCGGCCAGGTTTTCGGAAAACCTTTGCCAGTTGCGTTCCACGTCGGGCTCGGGCATATCGGCATAAGCGTCCGACGCGAGGTCCCAGGTATCTTTCAGGGCTTCATAGTAGGTCTGGTTGGCGGGGTTGGCCTCCAGCCAGCGCTGCAGCTGCGCCATCTCTTCCGCGGATATCTCTCCCTCGATCTCCCGGGCAATCAGTGATTCTATATGATAGTTGCTCAACATGCTTGATGCTATTACGGATGTTATCTGTTTACTACTGTCTTCATGGTTGATAAAATGCTATTCCAGGAATTCCTTCAGCGATACCCGCAGCTTTTTCAGCGCCGTGATCATCTGGTTCTCGACGGTTTTGACGGAAAGCTGCAAATGCTCCGCGATCTCTTTATAGCTCATTTCCTCAAAGCGGCTCAGGATGAATATTTCCCGGCATTTTTCCGGCAGCCGGTCCACCGCTTCCCTGATCCGTTCCTTCGTTTCTTTGACGTGCACGGCGGGGGCGGTGCTGCGCAGGTCTTCCACGGCGGGGCTCAGCTCCTGGTGGTTGCCGCCGCGGCGTTTGTTCTTGTCGATATGATCGAGCGCCATGTTTACGGCGGCGCGGTGCAGGTATGCTTTGAAATACACCTCGCCCAGCTGCTCGCGGCGGTTCCATATCTTGATGAACACTTCCTGCGCCAGGTCTTCGGCGGTAGCCATGTCCGGCACTAGCCGGTAAATGGATTTGCAGACCAGCGGGAAATATGTTTTAAAAAGCTCCTCCATGAACCGGCGCTCGTCTTCCTGCAGGAGGCTTTGTAACCGTGCGTTTTCGGGCATGGTGCAAAAATAGCCTTTATGCTGGTTCTCGGCGCGGGCATTCATGACAAGGGCCGGGTGTGACAGTAGTGCGGTTGCTTTCATGAAATGAATGTGCCTATAACTTTATGACCTTCCCGGAACCGGCGATCTTCACGTTCACCGTACCGGGCGTTCCTTTGTAGCGGATGTTGCCGCTGCCGTTGATCCTTGCGTCCAGGCGGCTGGTGACCCAGATGGTCTGCCCGCCGGAGCCGTTTATGTTGATGTCCGCCGAAGCGGTCTCGAATGCCTGCGCGCTAAGGTCGCCGCTGCCGTTGATCTCGGAGAAAAAGGCGTTGGACTTTCCTTCCAGCCGGAGGTTGCCCGAGCCGTTCACATAAGCGCGCACCTCGTTGGCGTCCAGCTTCAGACGGGCGTCAGCGCTGCCGTTGATCTCGTAGGTGAACTGGCTGGCGTGGATGGTGTCCGGCCCGTTCAGCGAGCCTGAGCCGGAGAAGTTCACCCTTTTCCAGGTGCCGGTTTGGAGATATACATGGATGGGTTTGAACCGTTTGAGGTTCACGCCGTTGCGGATCTTTACGCGGAGGGTGCTGCCGCTTACATAGGTTTCGATGATGCGCATCACGTTGTCTTCCGCCTCGATCTTCACCGGCAATTGCGCGCCCTGGCTGATGTGCATTTCCACCGGCCCTTCGATGGTCACTTCTTCAAAACGCTCTACCGTCCTTTCTTCGGTGGTCACCCGGCCGGAGCCGTACACGTTCTCCCGGCTGCAGCCCGAAAGGATGATGCCAAAGATCGCCAGCAGGCAAAGCAAAAGCCCGGCGCCGAGGCCGCCGTAAGTAAATACTGTTTCTTTTTTAGCCGTCATTTTCATACAAAAAGTGTTTTTAGGGGTAAGCCACAATGGTGACTTTCCTTTATGACGGGAAAAAGGAAGGGCACCCCCAGACGGCTTTCAAAAAAAGCCCCCGGCAATGCCCCAAAAAAGGAAGCCGGCCTCTGAACGCATCAGAGACCGGCTTGATTAACCCCTATGAAAACCAACTATTGCGCTAATTTGATTTCACCGAGATCGGTTGCTTTACCGTCTTCAACTTTCACGTCGGTGATAGTTGCGTCTTTGAACGGTTCTTTTGCGTCAACGATCACAGTGTAGGTGCCAGCTTTAGCAGCTGCGAAAGAAAAAGCACCATCGGCTATGGCTGTTTTCAGCGTGTCGGTACCGGATACGGCCCAGGCTTCGGTAGCGCCGTCTGCGGGTACTACTTTACCGGAAATGGAACCGTCGAATCCTTTGAATGCGAATGCGCCGAAAGCTACGGCTGCTACTGCCAACAGGCTTAATTTTGCTTTTTTCATAGCATACAATTTTTAAAAGGTTTAATAATAAAGAATGGTTCAAGTAAATAGTGTTCTCTATAAGCGGACAGTTTTTTTTAACGTTTCGTCTTCGGGTGAATTTTGCAAACACCATGCCGAAAGAGGCCGAACCGGGCCTTTAACAATTCTTTATAAAACCTTTAACAATCAGGGTTTGCGGGGATTACTCAAACGAGTAGTTTTCGTATATACATGACTGTTATACCGGCCGGATTATAAAGCAAAGAGCATGATGCAGCACTTTTCCCGCGGCGAGGGTGAGCAACAAATATATTGCCAAACAAACAGCTGTAACCCTTGCCGGAAGCCCCGTTCAGCCCGCAGCCACGACAGGACGGGGATTTTTTATGAAAAGTCTACTAAGTTTGTGTACTTTTGCGCCCGGAGGGAAGCGGAACTTTAAGGCCGATTCCCTAATTTTACAGACTTATATACCTAATCATAAAGATCCAGTCAATGTCCAATAAAACGATCCAGCAGTTAGAGGATGTAGTGATAAAATTCGCGGGGGACAGCGGGGACGGGATGCAGCTTACCGGCACCCAGTTCTCCAACAACACCGCCCTGATCGGCAACGACCTGAGCACTTTCCCCGACTTCCCGGCCGAGATCCGCGCCCCGCAAGGCACGCTGCCCGGGGTATCCGGCTTCCAGCTTCATTTTTCTTCCAACCGCATATTCACCCCCGGCGACGCCTGCGACGTGCTGGTAGCCATGAACGCGGCCGCCCTCAAAGCCAACCTGAAAGGTCTTAAAAAAGGCGGCATCATCATCGCCAATACGGACGGCTTCGATTCCAAGAACCTCCGCCTCGCCAACTACCCGGACGGCGTCAACCCGCTGGAAGACGGCTCGCTCGTTGATTACCAGCTGCATACCATGGACGTGACCAAGATGACCCGCGAGGCCCTCAAGGAAACCACCCTCGGTATGAAAGAAAAAGACCGCGCCAAGAACATGTTCGTGCTCGGTTTCCTGTACTGGCTGTACGACCGCGACATGCAAAGCACGGTGAACTTCCTGACCGAAAAATTCGGCAAGAAGCCGGAGATCCTCGAGTCCAACCTCAAGGTGCTGCAGGCCGGTTACAATTTCGCCGATACCGTGGAGGCTTTCTCCACCCGTTATAAAGTGGAAAAGGCCCGCATGGAGCCCGGCACCTACCGCAGCATCACCGGCAACACCGCCCTGGCCTACGGCCTGATCGCGGCTTCGCAGAAGGCCGATCTGCCCATCTTCCTCGGCACCTATCCCATCACCCCGGCCTCGGACATCCTGCACGAGCTGAGCCGTTACAAGAACTTCGGTATCCGTACCTTCCAGGCGGAAGACGAGATCGCGGGCATCACCTCCGCCATCGGCGCCTCCTACGGCGGGCATATGGGCGTAACCACCACTTCCGGTCCCGGCATGGCGCTGAAAGGCGAAGCGATGGGGCTGGCCGTGATGCTGGAAATACCGCTGCTGATCATCGACATACAGCGAGGCGGCCCGTCCACCGGCCTGCCTACCAAAACGGAGCAGTCCGACCTGCTGCAGGCCTATTACGGCCGCAACGGCGAGTGCCCGATGCCGATCGTTTCCGCGTCCACGCCTTCGGACTGCTTCGAAGGCATTTTCGAAGCCTTCAGGATCGCCCTCAAACATATGACGCCCGTGATCTTCCTCAGCGACGGCTACATCGCCAACGGCGCCGAGCCCTGGAAGTTCCCGCAGAGCGCGGACCTGCCGGCCATCGAAGTAAAATTCAAAAAAGCCCTCGACGAAGGCGAAGAACAATACCTGCCTTACCAGCGCGACGAGAACCTCGTGCGCCCATGGGCCATTCCCGGAACCCCCGGGCTGGAGCACAGGATCGGCGGGCTGGAAAAACAGAACATCACCGGCAATGTGAGCTACGATCCCGAAAACCACCAGGTGATGGTGAAGATCCGCCAGGAAAAAGTGGACAGGATCGCCGACCACATTCCCCTGCAGCAGATAGAAGTAGGCCCCGAAAAAGGGAAAGTGCTGGTGCTCGGCTGGGGCTCCACCTTTGGCGCCATCAAAAGCGCCGTGCTGGAACTGCTGGCCGAAGGGCATGAAGTGGCGCACGCGCACCTGCGTTACCTGCGTCCCTTCCCGAAGAACCTTGCCGAAATACTGCACAGCTACGACCATGTGCTGATCCCCGAGATCAACAACGGTCAGCTGATCCGCATCATAAGAGACGAATTCCTGATCCCTGCCCAGGGTTATAACAAGATCATGGGCGTGCCTATCACGAAAGGTGAGCTGGTGGCGAGGATCCGCGAATTACTGTAGAAAAGGAATTTTCACGGGAGTAGCAATTACCGGCAGGACCTGGTCCCGCCCCGGTAATTGCTATTTTCGTATATTGCTGTACGTAACTTTTTCCAACCCGTATGCCATGCACGCTCAAAACATATAGCCTCAAAGGGATGCCGCTGCTGTTCTTTTTCGCGACCTTGCCGCTGCTGGCCGCCGCGCAGGTTTCGAAATACGAGATACTGTACGGCAACAACCCGGTGGGCGTGCTGGAGGTGAAACAGGAATCCGCCGCGGGCGTCCGCAAGATCTCCATCCGCAGCCGCGTGCAGTCCAAGCTCTTTTCCCGCATGGAAACGGACATCCATAACGAATACCGTCACAACGTGCTGCAGAGCGCCATCATGAAACGCCTGAGCACGGGCAACGAAACCCATACCGATAAAGCGGAGAAAGGTTACGCCGTACTGTTCAAAAGCGAAAAGGAAAAAAAGGACAAAAGAAAACAGCTGGCCGAGCAACATATTTCCTTTTGCGTGAGCGACCTGTATTTTACCGAGCCGCGCGATATCAACAAAGTATATTCCGAAACGCAGGGGCTTTTTCTCGACATCCGCCCGCTGCCCGATAAAACGTACGCGCTCGTGATGCCCGACGGGAAAAGGAATATTTACCGTTATCAAAAAGGCCGCCTGGTGGAGGTGGAGATCAACCACTCGCTGGGCAAGGCCTGGTTCAAACTGATCGGAAACAAATAACCGCAACATTCTCGCATGAATGTTGTTAAGACGATAGAGCCTGTTTATACCGCCGCTTAAGCACATACCTGCTGATTAAACCTACACGCTTATGATGGTGCTCCTGTTCGTGATACTGACCTTTGCGTTATTATTCGCCCGGAAGGGAAACTACACCTTTGCCGTTGCCGGCTTCATCCTGCTGCTGGCGCTTTCCGTTGGCCTGCTGGTATACCATATTACTGACCGTATAAACATCAACTTATGAGAAGGCACGGCGTAATGCGGAATATCAATGCCACGGGCGCTTTCGGACTGGGCCTCGTGGTAACGGGCGCGTACATTTACCAGTGCGTGCTGCATGAGCTTCCCTGCCCTTTTTGTCTCCTGCAGCGCATAGCGATGCTGGGCGCGGCTTTTGCGTTGCTTATGAAC
>CBINIO010000155.1:0-8736 GCA_966250725.1 uncultured Chitinophaga sp. | reverse complement strand
CTCGGGGACCCTGCATCGTGATCTGCATTCCCACGCCGTAGTACTGCGCATGCTGCCGCCGTTGCATCTCGCGGTACTCTGCCGGATCCACGAAGTTCGAGTGTGGATCGAGCGTATGCAGCATCCCCGGAATCGCGCCTTCATAAATACCGTGGGTGCGGTTCGGGTAAGCCATCATCTGGAAGATCTTTTTGTGTTTGATCAGCTCGTTGATGAGCATTTCCGCGTTCTGGTAATGCACGTTGTCGTCGCCGGTGCCGTGTATGTACAGCAGTTTCCCTTTCAGGTTCTTTGCGTACGTGATGGGCGACCCGGCGATAAAGTCTTCCCGGTTTTCCTGCGGCAGGCCCATGTACCGCTCCTGGTAAATATTGTCATAGGTCAGCTCGTTCGCTACCGCCGCAATCGCGATGCCTGTCTGGTAGATCTCCGGGTACTGGAACAGCAGGTTCAGCGTCATGGAGCCGCCGCCGCTCCAGCCCCATACGGCTACACGGTCTTTGTCCACGTATGGCAGCTTCAATATCTCCTTCGCTCCCATGGCCTGGTCGCGCGCGTTCACCAACCCTACTTTGCGGTAAATGCTTTTACGCCACTGGCGGCCTTTCGGCGCAGGCGTGCCGCGGTTGTCCAGCGAAATGTAGATATATCCGTCCTTGCCCATATCACCGTCGTACAGGAAGTTGTTGGTAGCGCCCCAGCTGTCCGTGATCTTGAACGATGCCGGCTCGCCGTACACATAGAACACGACCGGGTATTTTTTGGTGGAGTCGAAGTTGTCGGGTTTGGTCATCCAGGCGTCGAGCGTGATGCCATCCGCAGTGGTCACCTGGAAATAGCTGGTGTTGTCCTGCCTTTCCGCCGCCTTCGCGGCTTCCGCTGCGAAATCCTTCCCTGAAATGCTGCGATGGTCCGGCAGCGACACAAATTCCAGCATCGGGCTCAGCACATGGCTTTCGTAAGAGTGACCGGCCACTTTGCAGTTCGGCGAGATCTCGTATTTGTGCGTGCCGCGCTGGCCGGCCGGCGTAACGCGTGTGGCGGCCGCGCCGGAAAGATCGGTGCGGTACAGGTACTGGCCGGTGGCGTCGCCCGGGGAAGCGAGGAAATACAATTGTTTTTCCGCTTCGTTGTACTGGCTGAGGTTCATCACGTCGTAGTCGCCGGGTGTCAGCAGCTTTTCCTTACCGGTGGCGGTGTTGATCTCGTAGACGTGCCGCCAGCCGTCTTTTTCGCTGAGCCAGAGAAACGATTTGCCGTTGCCGAGCCAGTCCCAGCCGGTAATGTCCCCGTCGTCCCAGCTGGATTTAACGTCCACCCAGGTGTTGTCGGTTTCGGTATGGATCGTGCTGGCCTTGCCGGTGGCCGCCTGCAGCACCATAATTTTGGAAGTGTTCTGTTTGCGGTTCAACTGCTGGATGATGAGCTTCTCCGTGCCTGGTATCCATTCCATCCGCGGGATATAATGCTGCACGGGATCGCCGGGCACCTGCATCCAGGTCGTTTTTTTCGACGCCAGGCTCACCACGCCTATCCTGCACAAAGACGGGTCCTGCCCGGCCTTGGGATATTCAACGGGAATGGTGAAGGAATAGATGGAATCCGTATTGTTGATCATAAGGAAGTCGCGGATGTTCTTCGCGTCGATCTGCCAGTAGGCGATGCTTTTGCTGTCGGGGCTCCAGCGGAAACCGTCGCGGCAGCCGAACTCTTCCTCATAGGCCCAGTCGAAAGTGCCGTTGATGAGCTTGCGCGTGCCGTCTTTGGTGAGCTGTTCCCTTTTGCCGGTGGCGAGGTCTTCCACGTAAAGATTGTGCCGGCTTACATAAGCGGCCTTTTTGCCGTCGGGCGAGATCTTGGCGAACATGAGCGAAGACCCGGGCAGTCCTTTCCCAAGCTGGCGCAGCGTTTTGGCCGTAAGGTCGTAATACCAGTAATCGCCGCGGGTTTCGTACCGCCAAACGCGTTTGGTATTGGTGAACAACAGCAGCCCTTTTTCATCGGGCGTAAAGGTAAAATGGCCGCCGGACAGCGGTTTATCGGCGCCCGGAGGCGTAAGCGCGGCGGCGGTCACCAGCTCGGTGCGCTGGCCGTCCGTGGCGGAAATGGAATAAATGGAGCCGTTTTGCCGCTGGTAAAAAGCGTTGCCGGCGCTGTTCCACTTCAATTGCTGGGCATGGGCCCCCATGCCGGTGATTACCAGGCAGAGCAGCAGGAATAGACTGTTCAATGATCGCATACTGGATATTATGAAATTGATATGAGCATAAAAATAAGGGATTCAGGTACAAACCGGGGGCGGGAATGTTATAAATGGTAGCCGGTAACATTTTCCGCAAATGACTGATCTGTAGGTGAAAACATGCCACAGTAAAGGGCCTCAAACTTCTTTGCTTATGTATTGGCATGAATTTTTATAAATTATCCATAATAAATTTTGACAATTTAATAAATTCAGTATTTTTATGCAGTCAAGATATCCTAGCGAAAAAACCAAACCGATGGTACAAGTATCCTATTCGTACAAAAACCGTGAGTTTTTCCAACTCGAAGACTCCATCATGAACCAGATCGCAGAAAGCGGCAAACGGATGCTTTTTGCTTTGCTGGAACCTATTCACGACGTTTTAATCACTGAGAACGGCAGGATCAAGATCTGCCTGGACGAGCGTCCGAACATTGAGCTGGTCGGCTTCAGCGCGCCTGTAAAGCACCGGATCGAATGTACGCTGCGCGGCGAGGAATACGAAAACTAACCCGTTCCCGTCTCCTTTAACTGAATACACACCAATACTACTACCTACTGATGCTGCGGTGCATACGTTTGCACCGCAGTTTTTTTTAAACGGGCATGCCCATGGCCAATATTTCCCGGACCTTCCGGATCAGGGCCGGCCGCAGGCTGAAACGTCAGCTGCTGCGCCTGCTTTTTTGCACCCTTAACCTGACCATTTTTTTCTCCGGCTTAATTTTCAGGAAACCTGCCTATGCCGTTACCGGCGTTCTTCTCCTTAGCCTGATGATACTCGTGCGCCTCGGCGGCAGCTCGGTGACGGTCACTATCCATACCAGCGGCATCCGCTTTTCCTGTCCTTTCTGGAAACGGGAGTTTCCCTGGAACGACATCCGCTCCGCCGGCGTATACACCGTCAAAAACGGCGAAGTGGAACTGCGCGACCCTCGGCAGGCGCTTCCCGGCGAACGCCTCCTTATTTTCGTATCGCGCCACCGCAGCTACCGGCCCGTCCGCCGCGCGCGTTTCAACAATCACGACGTAATGCATTTCCGCTGGGACTGCAACGCCTGGGCGGCGATCGCTGCGCGCGTACCGCAGCAGGCGATCGGATAAAAGCGTGGGAAGCGATATTTATTGACGTGCTTGGAAAGCTTGCATACCACAGCAGGCGATCGGATAAGTGTGTGACGCGATATTTATTGACGAGCTACAAAGCGCGCGTACCGCAGCAGGCAATCGGATAAGTGTGTGACGCGATATTTACTGACGAGCTTACAAAGCTTGCATACCGCAGCAGGCGATCGGATAAGGGAGTGACGCGATATTTATTGATGAGCTTACAAAGCGCGTTTACCACAGCAGGCGATCGGATAAAAGCGTGGAAAGCGATATTTATTGACGGGGATTACAAAGCTTGCATACCACAGCAGGCAATGGATAAGTGTGTGACGCGATATTTACTGACAGGCTTACAAGCTCACGGGCAATTCAGCAGATGCACAAAAACATAAGCGGATATTTGCGACGGCCTGCCGTCGCGGCAACTGCGTTCCAAACTACGTATATCCACCCCCGTTATACACATCACCAACCTCCACACCCCTCACAACCCGCATCCACCCTGCCTTCTTCCTAAAATAAAAAAAGTCCGGCCGGAGCCGGACTGCAAATTTCCAATTGTAGTATTACCTTATTAGAAGCCAAATTAGATAATTATCTCAGAATTACAAAATATTGCATTTATTTCACTCGTCCTTTGCGCCTTTTTCACCAGTGAACCAGTGCTCCTTTTCCCTGAAAAGTACGTTGAAAGTCGTCAGGGAACCGTATACCCGGGTGATGTACTGCTGCAGGTTCACCTTGTCTTCCTCACCCAGCTGTTTGTGCCCGTTGATCTGCTGCTCCAGCACACGCAGCCTGTCGCGCACCATCACGATCTTGTGAAAGAACACGTCCAGCGGCACCTCCTTCCCTTTCAGCGAAGGATCTTTGGGCTGCAGCACCATCGTACCGCCCGCCCAGCGTTCGCCGATAGGCACCACTTCGCCAAAGCCGTTCCACAGCCGGAGTATTTTCAGCAGCGAGGTTTCCACCTGCGACGCGGTCTCAATTTCGAGCGTCTGGTTTTCGCTGTACAGCACTTCAAAAAGCGGGTCCGTTTTATCGATCTCTTCCACCCCGCTGTTGATAAAGGTAACTACGTATTGCGCGTATTTCACGCCGATAATAACGCCCGGCCCGAACCGCGCGTGCTGCACCCGGGAACCGATGCCTGCTGTTAATTCTT
The DNA here is from genome assembly GCA_966250725.1 of uncultured Chitinophaga sp. GTDB lineage: Bacteria > Bacteroidota > Bacteroidia > Chitinophagales > Chitinophagaceae > Chitinophaga. The sequence goes on along the minus strand of CBINIO010000155.1, from coordinate 4,213 downwards.
CCATGTCCATGATTTTGAAAGGTAATATACAAAAACACGCCTTGAAGGAAAACGGTTCCCGGTCCGCATGACGAAAATGGCAGAAACAGCCCCGGAATTTTTCGCAAACAGCGACCCTGTTTAACGGGCTGATAGGCTATTTTTGAGACACACAAAATCTTTTGTATGAAAACAAAAATATGGGCCAATTTCAGCGTCAGCGATCTGGAACGGACCACCCGGTTCTACAAGCAGCTCGGCTTTAAACATAACGGGGCGTCGGAGCAGCTGACCAGCTTCTTTTTTGGGGAGGAGAACTTTATCATCCACTTCTTTTTGAAGGACGTCCTGGAGCCGGCCATGAAAGGGCCGGTAACCGATACCAAAGCCGGGAATGAAATCATATTCACCCTTTCCGCGGACAGCAAACAAGACGTGGATACCTGGGAAAAAGAGGTACGGAAAGCCGGTGGTACGATCGTGTCCCAACCGGAAGAATTTGGCGCGGGTTATTACGGTTTCGTGTTTGCCGATCCCGACGGGCACAGGTTCAATATATTCCATATGTAGCTACAGGGGCTCCTCCTGCGTGTTCACTTCCCTGCCGGAGAACGACAGGATGGTGTTGATCAGCAGCCTGCGCATCTTGCGTTCGGTTTCTTTGTCCGGCCGCGGTATCAGGAACTGCACCTTGTAATGCACCAGGTCTTTTTTGATCTCGAGTATCTTCAGCGAAAAGCTGTTCTCGGTGATATTGGTGGCGAAGGGCCGCAGCACGGTTCTCAGCTCTTTCTCCAGCTCGTCCGGCGAGGACAGGTATTTGAGGTCGAGCTCGAACTCGATCGTCAGCTTTTTGATGTTCTGCTTGCTCTGGTTCAGCACCATGCTGGAAAAAATAACGCTGTTGGGGATCAGCACGATGTCGTCGTCGTCGTTTTGCAGCACCACGTTGATCAGCGTGATGTCAAGCACCTTCCCGCGGTACTCTCCCACCCTGATCTGATCGCCCAGGCTCAGCTGGTCGGAGAACATGATGATGAGCCCGTTGATCATATTGGTTACGTAATCTTTGGACAGCAAGGCGAATGCCGCCGCGGCGATGCTCACGCTCACGAACATGTTCAGGGGGTTCACGCCAAACAGCAGCATGATGGCGATCAGCGCCACGATGGTGTTGAGCACGGAAGAAATGCGGTTGAGCCCCAGCACGAAGTTATCGCGCGTAAGGCGCTGCATGCGGTTCCTGCGGAGATACCAGGAGATCATCACGATCCACCCGATGGAGATCAGCAGGTTGGCGCCGAGGAAAAGGGACAGGGAATTGGCGATGCGCGTGGCCATGGTATGTTTTGCGAACCATTCGTGCTGCGTCAGGTTGATGTACACCACCGCCAGGTATACCGTCAGCTTGATGATGAAGATGAGTATCTGGTTCCTGAATTTTTTCCGGTTATAAGTTGCCTGATCTGTGACCATGATGCTGGCAAAATTAAACAATTAAGGCTGCTCCCCGAAAATTTGCCGGGCCGTTTTTGGGTGAATATCGTTGTGATTTTTGTTAAGAAGAAGGCGGTTTGCCTACCCGGAAATGTTTTACTTTGAGAAACGTCTGCTCTTTATATCCGTGTATGAAAAATATTCTCCTGTTACTCATGGCGCTGGCCGGCCTGGCGCCCGCCGCCGCGCAGCCGAAGCCCTCGCACAATCTTGTATTCCCCGCCCTTGCCCCGCGCTGGGACGAAGCGGTCCCGCTGGGCAACGGCATGCTGGGCGCGCTTGTCTGGCAAAAGGCCGGAAGGCTGCGGCTTTCGCTGGACCGTGTGGACCTCTGGGACGAACGCCCCGCGCTCGATCTCAAAAAATACACCTGGAAATGGGTGGAACAGCAGGTGCTCACCAAACGGTACGATACCGTACAACGCGCCCTGGACGCGCCTTACGAGGCATTCCCCTGGCCCACCAAACTGCCGGGCGCCGCGCTGGAGTTCAGCATGGACGGCCTGGGAAAAGTGCTTTCCAATGAGCTGGACCTCGCCACCGCGCTCAATACCATCCGGTTCGGCACCGGCGTCACCGCGCATTTTTATATTCATGCCAGCCGGCAGACCGGGTATTTTTCGTTTGAAAATATCAGCGGCGAAGCGCCATTGCCCGAGCTGTCCGTTCCCGGCTACAACACCGGCCGGAAAGGCGGCAACGGCAACAGCGTGGAAGGGCTCGGGCTGGAAAAGCTCGGTTATCCCGCGGGAAGGGTCACCCGCACGGCCAATAGTATTCTTTACCACCAGCCCACCGCACAGGGAAAATATTACGAAGTAAAAGTGAGCTGGAAACGTTTCCCCGGCAACAGGCTCATCGGCCAATGGACGATCAGCAATAACAGTCCCGCCCAGTTGCCGGAGCTGAATACCGCGCTGAAAGAGCCAACCGGCTGGGAAAGCCACGCCGGCTGGTGGGAACGGTTCTGGTCAATGTCTTCCGTAAGCCTGCCGGACACGCTGCTGGAAAAACAGTATTACCGCGACATGTACAAGCTGGGGGCCACCGCCCGCAAAGGCGCGCCGGCCATCAGCCTGCAGGCCGTATGGACGGCGGACAACGGCAACCTGCCGCCCTGGAAAGGCGATTTCCACAGCGATCTCAACACCCAGCTCAGCTACTGGCCCGCGTATACAGGCAACCACCTGCAGGAAGCGGAAACGTTCACCGACTGGCTGTGGAACATCCGCCCCGCCAGCCTGCAAATGACAAAAGATTATTTCCGGGTAAAAGGCCTGAACGTGCCCGGCGTAGCCACCATCACCGGTCAGCCTATGGGCGGATGGATACAGTATTCCCTCTCTCCCTCCACCGGCGCATGGCTTAGCCAGCACATGTACTGGCAATGGAAATATTCGATGGACAACAAGCTGCTTCAAACCCGCGTCTATCCCTGGATACAGGAATGCGCCCTTTTCCTGGAAAACGTCACCCGGCTGGAAAACGGCGTGCGAAAGCTGCCGCTCAGCTCCAGCCCGGAGTACCACGACAACAGCATCAATGCCTGGTTCACCGGCTGGACGAATTACGATCTCTCGCTGGCGCATTTCCTGTTCGGCGCAGCCGCCGAAACGAGCAAGGCCATGGGCAAAGCCGCAGAGGCCGCGCATTGGGAAAACATCCGGAAACAGCTCCCCGCGCTGGATGCGGACGAACATGGGTTGAGCGTGGCGCCGGGAGAACCGCTGAACAGCTCCCACCGGCATTTCTCGCAGTACATGGCGATTTACCCGCTCGCGCTTTTGCAGATCGGCAAACCGGGCGATGCCGTTATCATCAAAAACAGCCTGCGCCGTATTGAAGAAAAAGGCACGCGCGCATGGGTGGGTTATTCGTTCGCATGGATGGCTTCCATTTATGCGCGCGCCAAAGAGGCGGACAGCGCTGTGAAACATCTGCGCATCTTTGCGTCCAATTTTGTGTCGTCAAACAGTTTTCATCTCAACGGCGATCAGAAAGGCGGGCAATATTCGAATTTCACGTACCGTCCGTTTACGCTGGAAGGCAACTTTGCGTTCGCGCAGGGAGTGCATGAGCTGCTGATGCAGCAGCAGGGCGATGTGCTGGAAATATTCCCCGCGCTGCCGGAGAGCTGGAAAAACGTGCGCTTCACGCATCTGCGCGCGGAAGGCGCTTTTCTCGTAAGCGCGGCGGTGGAGAAGGGGAAACCTTCTTTCGTGACGGTAACGGCGGAGAAAGGCGGGCTTTTGAAGATAAGGCTGCCGTTTACGCCCGGAGGCGCGAACAGCCCGCTGCTGCAGGTGCGGATGAAGGCGGGGGAAACGGTCACTTGGAAGAATACCGGTTTATAAATGCCGCTTTGCAGGTAGTATGAAGCGGGGATAAAGGATACCAAAGGCGGGGATAAGGCGTTGTGAATGCATTAAAGAGGCGGCCGGTATCACAAATGATACCGCTTCCATGCCTGGTACGCCTCGCGCATGCAATGCCCGCAAGGCCGGTAGCCGCTTTCGAGCGCCAGCTTTTCACTACCGAAAAACACGCGGTTCGCGCGCTTCATTCTTTTGCCCGAGGCGCATTGCAGCATGCCGTAGATCTTCAGCCTGCGGTTGCCGCCGAAACGCACCTTTCCGGCCCTGATCAGAGAGAGGAGCGTACGGTCGTCTGTTTCAGCATGTTTTATCATCTTGGAATATTTATTGCGAGTCATGAAAGAAAAATTCCTCAGCGATTG
>CBINIO010000154.1:0-8784 GCA_966250725.1 uncultured Chitinophaga sp. | reverse complement strand
CATCGCGTAGCCATCTGCGACCAGCTGGAAGACCCGAAAATGGTGAAAGGCATCGTAAAACGCGGCGTGACCGAAATGGTGACGCCCGGGGTGGCCGTGAACGACAAGCTGCTCGACAACAGCACCAACAACTTCCTGGCGGCCGTGCATTTCGGGCAGCACGACCAGGCGGGCGTGGCGTTTCTCGATATTTCCACCGGCGAATTTTTTGTCGCGCAGGGCACGCTCGAATACGTGGACAAGCTCCTGCAAAGTTTCCGCCCGCAGGAAGTCGTGTTCGCCAAGCAGCAGCAGAAACATTTCAGGCAAACCTTCGGCAGCCGGTTTTATACCTATACCCTCGAGGAATGGATATTCACCAACGCCTACGCGCGGGAGATCCTCCACAAACATTTTGAAACGCATTCGCTGAAAGGCTTCGGCGTGGAAGACCTGCAGGACGCCATCATCGCGGCGGGCGCCACCATGCATTACCTGAAGGACACCGAGCACCCGAACCTCCAGCATATCACCGCTATCACGCGGGTGGACCAGGACGAGTTCCTCTGGATGGACCGCTTCACCATCCGCAACCTCGAGCTGCTGCAAAGCACCGTGGAACAGGGGCGCTCGCTGATCGGCACGCTGGACAATACGCTCTCCCCCATGGGCGCGCGGCTGCTGAAACGCTGGCTCATTTTCCCGCTGCGCGACATCGGGAAGATCAACGAAAGGCTGGACGCGGTGGAAACGCTCATCCGCGAAGCGGACAGCACACGGCTGCTGCAAACGCATCTCAAAATAGTGGGCGACCTCGAAAGGCTGGTATCGAAGATCCCCTTAAAAAAGATCAACCCGCGCGAAGTGATGCAGCTCGCCAAAGCCCTGCAGCAGGTGGAGGAAATTGCCAATACGCTTTCCGCCACCGACAACCCGCTGCTGGCGCAATTGCGGGAGCAGCTCGATCCCTGCCGGCCCATGCTCGACCGCATCCTGAACGAAGTGGCGGACAACCCGCCCGTGCTGGCGAACAAAGGCGGCGTGATCCGAGAAGGCACCGACGCCGCGCTGGACGATCTGCGCGCCATCGCCACGTCCGGCAAGGAATACCTGCTGCGCATCCAGCAGCAGGAATCCGAATCCACCGGCATTCCCTCGCTGAAAGTGGCGTTCAACAACGTGTTCGGTTATTATCTCGAAGTGACCAACACGCATAAAAACAAAGTGCCCGCCAGCTGGATACGCAAACAAACGCTGGCCAACGCCGAACGGTACATCACGCCCGAGCTGAAAGAATACGAGGAAAAGATCACCGGCGCGGAAGAAAAGATACTGGCGCTGGAATTGCGCCTGTACGACGCGCTGCTGCTCGCCCTGCAGGAATACATCGTGCCCATTCAGCGCAACGCGCAGGCGCTGGCGCGGCTGGACTGCCTGCTCTGCTTCGCGCATAACGCCGTACAGTTCAAATACCGCCGCCCCGAAGTGAACGATTCGCATACCATCGATATCAAGGAAGGCCGCCACCCCGTGATAGAACAGGGCCTGCCCACCGGCGAAAGTTATGTGACCAACGACCTGCTGCTCAACCGCGACGAACAGCAGGTGATCATCCTCACCGGGCCGAACATGAGCGGTAAATCCGCGCTGCTGCGGCAAACGGCTCTCATCACGCTGATGGCGCACATCGGCAGCTTTGTGCCCGCCGCGTCCGCGGAGATCGGGCTTACTGACAAAATATTTACCCGCGTGGGCGCGTCGGACAACCTGAGCGGCGGCGAGAGCACGTTTATGGTGGAGATGAACGAGACCGCCAGCATCATCAACAACATCACGCCGCGCAGCCTCATCATCCTCGACGAGATCGGCCGCGGCACCAGCACCTACGACGGCATCTCCATCGCGTGGAGCATCGTGGAATACCTGCACGACATGACCACGAACCAGCCCAAAACGCTGTTCGCCACGCATTATCATGAGCTGAACGAGCTGGAGAAAACGCATAGCCGCGTAAAGAACTTTCACATCACCAACAAGGAAGTCGGCAACAAGATCATTTTCCTGCGCAAGCTCGCGCCCGGCGGCAGCAGGCACAGCTTCGGCATACACGTGGCAAAGATCGCGGGCATGCCGCCGCAGCTGATCGACCGCGCCAACGAAATACTCACCCAGCTCGAAAGCCAGCAGATCGAGTCGCCGATGGAGCACATCGCCGCGCCCGTGCAAAAAGTGCAGCTCAGCATCTTCGACGCGCACAGCGACACCTTCCAGAGCATCCGCGAAAAGCTCAACGCGGTGGACATCAACCGGCTCACGCCGGTGGAAGCGCTGATGAAGCTTAGCGAGATCAAGGATTTGCTGCAATAGCAAAAGGGCTGACCATTTCCCTGGTCAGCCCTTTTGCAATTATTCCATTCCTCCCTACTTCTTATCCCACCAAACGCGGCCGGTGATGTCTTCCACCGCATTGCCGTATTCGCCGGTAGCTTTCATTTCGGCCACCGCTTTATTGTAATTGTCGATGTTCTGGTTGGAGATCGGCAGCGGCCAGCGGCGCGGCACTTCCAGCCTTACGCCGCTCGCGACAAACTCCTTGCGGTTGAGAATGCCGCCCGTTTTCGGGTAACCCAGCAGCTTGTAATAACCCCAGGCTTCCCAGGGCGTTTTGAAGCTGTTGATGTATTGCTGGATACCGATCTTCTCCAGCTTCTCCGCGTCAGTGCCGGTGAAGGCAATGGCGGGTTTTGCCAGGTACGCGCTGATGGCTTCGGGCGCAGGCGCTGCATATTCAATGGCGGGCGCCAGCGTGGCGATGGCGTTGTAAGCGTTCACGGACGCCGTCACGCCTTTGTTGTACCAGTCCGCCGCGTCGCCGGTCACGATGCCTTTCAGCGAAAGTTCTGACAGCATGAAGCACATTTCCGCATAAGTGATGATCGGCTGGGTGTATTTGCCGTCCAGGTTCCCGTCGGAGCCAAGGTCGAAGATGCGGTTCTGGAAAGTGGACAGCGTATCCACTTCCAGCGTTACGTTCTCGCCGTTCTCCACGATGTTGTAGCTTTTTACGCCGAACAGCCTGGCAAACGCGGGATTGTTCCGGTCGTCCGGGCTTTCGGGCATGCCTACGTACTGGCGCGGATTGTATACGGCGGTAGCGGGGAATGCGCCGCCGGCTTTGAGACGGTTGAACATCGCTTCGGTGAAACCGTTCTTTTTGAAGAACAGGCTCAGGCGCGGGTCCGCATTATCGTACATGAAGTCCACGAGCGTTTTGCCGCCGCGGGTAGCGTTGCCCTGTGCGTTCCAGTTGCCGCCTCTCGCGAAGTTGGTGCTGGAAATGAATTTCCATTCGTCCGCATTGCCGGTGAACAGGCCGGCGGGACTAGCCATTACTTCGGCCGCGATGGCTGCCAGCTTTTCAGGGCTCCGTTTGCCCAGGCGCATGGCGATCTTCAAACGCAGCACGTTGGCAGCTTTGGCCCATTTGGCGGCATCGCCGTTGTAAAAAATATCGGCATTGCCGTATTGCATGAATTCGCCGGTAGCGGTCAGTTTCGCGATGGCGCCTTTCAGCTCTTCGTCAAATACGCCGAACAGTTTTTCCTGGCTGTCGTACGCCGGCTGGAAGTTGCCTTCCCCTACCCTTGCGCCAAAGGCCTCGGTGTAAGGAATGCTCCCGTTCACATCCGTTACGCGGAAAGCGGAATATACTTTATTGACGGTGGCGATGGCCCTTACCTGTGAATAGTACGCCTGGTCGTCGCCCGTTTTGGCGTCCACGATCTGCTGGATAGCCGATAGGTTGCGGCCGATGCTGGTGTAGAACGCGGAATAAAAATCGTTCACGCGCGGGTTGGCGAACATGCCGCTGGTATTGCCGTCGGGATAGCTGACGGTGTACTGCGAGTAACGCATCAGGTACTGGTAGTGTTCGTAAAACCAGTCGAAGTCACGGTCTACCATCGCTTTCTGCGAAGTGGTGATGAGCTGCTCCGGGGAAATGTCCGGCGTGATCTCGGGATTTTTGTTGATGTTCTCGAAATCCTTTGTACAGGAGCTGGCCAGTGTTACCAGCGCCAGCGCCCCTATTCCCAATTTATGTATCGCTTTCATGTTGTCTCGTTTTAAAATTAGAAGCCAAGTTGAAGGGTTACCGCCATGTTCCGCACGAAGGGTGCGCCGCCGTATTCGGAGAACGCGCTGGTGCTGTTGTTGCGGAGGCTTTCCGGGTTGATGTGATCGGGCAGCTTGTTGTAGAGATACCCGAGGTTGCGGCCGATCAGCAGCACGCGCACTTTATTCATGCGGATCTTCTCCGCAATTTTGCTTGGCATGGTATAACCAAGCGATACTTCGCGCAGCGCCACATACGTCGCGTCAAACACGGACGCTTCGCGGATGCCGATACCCCAGTCGCCCACCATGCTGTAATATTCATACGGGCTCAGCGGGCTCACATACCCTTTGCTGTACGCGTCGCGGTAGCTCATGCCGCCAAGGTCCACTTCCGAACCCTCGTGCGTGATCTTGTAACCGTCTTCGAACACGCCTTCGGGAATGATGCCGTCGTTGCGCTGGCGGCCTTCTTTATCCGTCCAGGCGATACCGCCGTGCTCCGCGTCGCGGCCGTTGATGGTGCTGGCTACGGTGCCGCGGCCGGTGCCGTACTGGTGCGAAGCGGAGAACATGTCGCCGCCGAGCCTGGCCTGCACGAGGAAGCCGAGGCTCCAGTTTTTGTAGCTGAAGTTGTTGCTCAGGCCGAGATTAAAATCGGGCGTGATGTTGCCCACTACCGCCGCGCCGCGTTTGAATTTATACGGGAGGTCGGCGGAGTTGGGGGAAATGATAGGTTTGCCGTTGTTCGGATCGTTGGCGTCCTTGCCCTGGTAACGGGTGTAACCGTAATTGGTCTGGATCACGCCGTAAGCGGCGCCTACCATCGCCAGCACGCGCACGTCCTGGTCGCTCGCCATTTCGTATTCTTTTTCGCTGCCGAAAAGGGAAATGATCTTGTTATTGTTCTTGCTGCCGTTCAGCGTCAGGTCCCAGCTGAAATTTTTTGATTCGACCGGTCTTGCGTTGATCGCGATCTCCACGCCGCTGTTCCTGAACTTGCCCGCATTGATAAAACGTTCTCTCACGCCGGATTCCATCGTCACCGGTATCTTGATGATCTGGTCTTTGATGATGGAGCGGTACCATGCCACGTCAAGCCCGAGGCGGTTGTTGAGGAAACGCACGTCCGCGCCCACTTCCACGGAGCTGGAGGTGGACGGTTTCAGGTTGAGGTTGGGCAGCGTGTTGGACTGGTAATATTCGTTGATGGGCAGCAGGTTGCCGGCGCCGTTCCAGATGGAGGAAGTGATAAAGCCGGAGTTGTTTTCCCAGGGCACCATGTCGCCGCCTACAAATGCGTAAGAAGCGCGGAGCTTGCCGTAAGTCACCCAGGAAGGCATGCTGTTCTTCAGCGTTTCGGTGAATTCCCAGGCCGCGCCCACGGAGGGATAGAAGTACGAAGGCGTACCGTGGCCGTCAGGGTACATCAGCGCGGACGACCAGTCGTTACGGCCGGTCACGTCGAGGAACCAGGCGTTCTTGTAAGAGAAGCTGGCGGCGAAGAACAGGGAGTTGATCCTTTTCTGCGCGAGCGTTTTGGCCTGCGCGTCCAGCGCGCCCACGCTGTTGGTCATGGCGTACATGCCCGGTATGCGGAGGCCGTTGGTGGTGCTGGTGCGGAAGCTGTTGCCGATGCCGGAGGTCCAGGTTTCCGCGCCGAGGTTGAGGCTGGCGGTGAAGTCGGAGCCGAGCTTCGGCGTGATCACGGCCATACCGGTGAAAGTGTATTGCGTTTTGTGCTGGCCGGAAAGAACGAACAGGCCGCGGCTGCCGGTGTAGTTCGGGCCCCAGCCCAGCTGGCGGCGGTCGTCCGCATATTGTTCGTAGCTGAAGTTACCGCGGGCGATAAATTTCAGCCAGTCGGTAGCGGTGCCGGTGAGCGAAAGGTTACCCATGAGGAGCTTTTCCTTGCGCACCCAGTTGTCGTTATCGAGGGCGAACCAGTAGTCCGCGCCGGGGTAACGGCCGAGGTAATCGTTCATGTCCTGCTTGCCGGGGTCCGGGCCCATGTAGCGGGACTGCCAATACGCCGCATCGTAGTTGCGCGGGAAAATGTAGATCCATTTGCGGCCGACGTTCTCGTTCGTATAATCGCCGCCCTGGCGGGAGGGATTGGAGGTTTCGCTGGTGGTGAAGGTAACGCCGCCTTCCGCGGAAAGGAATTTGGAAACAACGGCGGACGATTTGAGGGAGAACGCGTCCCTTTTGAAACCGTTGTTCGGCATCACGCTGTTATTGTCCACATGCGAATAGGAAAAACGGAAGTTCGCTTTTTCGTTCCCGCCTTCCACGGCCACGTTGGTATTAAAATATTTACCGGTCTGGTAAGTGTTCTTCCAGTTGTCAGGCTGCGCCGCGAAAGGCACCACGTCTCCGTTGATGATCTTCGCCATGCGGCCGTCCATTTTGGGGCCGAAGCTGTAGGCACCCGCCCATTCCACCACGTCGCCGTCGGCATCCGTTTTGAAGAAAGGGTTGTAGCCCGCGCCATATTCGTTCTGCAGCGCGATGGGCGTGCGGTATACCTGCTCGAACTGCACGGTCTGGCTGAAGTCTACGCCAAGACCTTTTCGCGCGGTGCCTTTTTTGGTGGTAATGAGGATGGCGCCGTTGATGGCGCGGGTGCCGTACAACGCCGTAGCGGCCGCGCCTTTGAGCACGGTCACGGACGCAAAATCGTCCGGGTTGAAGTTTTTGAGCACGTTGCCGAAGTTCACCGCATTGTCCGCCTCCTCGTTCTCAAAGATGGTACCGTCGATCACGAAGATCGGCTGGTCCTTGCCGTTGAGCGATTTTGCGCCGCGCAGCACGATGCGGTTGGCCGCCTGGGGGCCGCCCGCCGCGCCGGAGATGTCGAGGCCCGCCACTTTCCCCTGCAGGGCCGCAACGGGGTTGATGGCGTTGGTTTTGGACACTTCGGAACCTTTCAGCTCCGGAACGGCGTAGCCGAGCTTGCGCTGTTCGCGTTTGAAGCCGAGCGCGGTCACCACTACTTCATTCAGGTTTTTGGAATCTTCTTTCAGGATGATGTCGAAAGAAGAACCGGAAGCCGGCGCTTCCTGCGGGGCGTAGCCCATGAAGGTGAACACCAGCGTGCCGCCGGCGTCCACGCTGATTTTGAAGGAACCGTCGGCGGCGGTCACGGTGCCGTTGGAAGTTCCTTTTTCGATAACCGTAACGCCGGGTAAAAGCTGGCCGTTTACGTCCTTGACGGTGCCGGTGACTGCCTTTTTGTTCTGCGCCCAAACGTGGGGGGCGAAGCAGAAGGTCAGCAGCGTGGCGAGCAGAAGAATTCTTCGCATAGCTTCCTTAGATTTTAAGTTTGAACGTGAAAAACAATTAATAGTTAACGTTTATTGGTTGACAGCCGATGGCCGGGCATGGCACAGGTATGCCCGGAGCATTGGCCGCAATGCAATACAATTCCATCCCGCCTCCGCGAGGCAGGTCTACATTCAGTTAACGGCTGACAAAACGGGCAGATTAAACCGGCGGCATATGACGGCGGGCAATACGGTCCCTTCCGGCCACTCCGGGCCCGGTCTGCATATAGCGTGGCTGCAAAAGAGAGATTATTTTTTGTTCACTGTCTGTTTTAGCATGTCTCCAAGCAGGTTTCCGTTCACTTTTCTCCGTTATTTCCCGAACCGGTAAAACGTTTTAGCATTCCACCCATAAAAAAAACCTGTGGCTGGCCGGGACGCTGCAATTTCAATCGATTCGCACAGATTTGGTTCGGAAAAACGAACAGGTGCAAACTAGTCAAACTTTGTAAAGCCGCAAAAGAAAAATTAACTTTTTTTTATTGTGCGCGTGCTTGTCCGGCGGCAAAACGGAAAAAATCATCATTTCATGCGAATATCGTATGCAAATTTCCGGTCGTTGCCTGCAAAATCAAACCGGTAAAAGGTTTCAGGCGGGCGCGCCACCGGTTTCGTATAGGGCGCGAAGTAGGGATCTTGTCTTGATTCCCAGCATAAAAATTTGACGGGCGGGTATGGACATTCTGGAAAAAAGAGTTAAGTTTGGGCCAGCAATTATTGTTATCAACCAGGCAGTGAACAGACAGTGAACCAGAACAGGGCAAACGAACAGGCACCCGGGTTCTTTTTTTTGAATAAGTGGCTAAAACGTTTTAGATAAGAGAAGACCGGCTTGAACCCGGCGACGTTTTACAGTTTCAACCAAATACCAGGATCTATAATTAATGAATGACAAAACATTCCGAACAGGCACGTGAATCACTAAATCGAACATTCCAGGCATTAACAGCATTTTAAAACCAAAAATCATCTAATCGCATACAGGGACGAGAAACACCGGCCCTATATTCCTGTTCGTAAAAAGGCCTTTCCATTTTTGGCAATTATTATTTGCATTTAAAACAGTAACAATGAAAAGAACGCTACTACTCATGGCGGTCTTCGTCGGCTTGTGCAGCCAGCTCGCATTCGCACAGGCTAAAAAGACCGTGACCGGCTCTGTGCGCAGCGCCGGGGGGGAAGCCATCCCGGGTGTCACCATCACCGAAAAAGGCACTTCCAACGGTACTATTTCCCAATCCGACGGCAGCTATCGCATCAGTGTAACACCTAACGCCACACTTGTATTTAATTACATCGGTTTCCTGCGCCAGGAGATCAAAACCGGCGACGCGGCCGCTTACAACATCGTGCTGCAGGAAGACGT
>CBINIO010000153.1:0-8836 GCA_966250725.1 uncultured Chitinophaga sp. | reverse complement strand
GGAAGGTTTTTCGATCGCGCTCAACGGCATCTATACCAATCTCTCGTCCATTACTTTATATGGCGCCGAGCTTACGCATGGTATGGTGGACGTGCTGGGCCGCTGTTACGATCTGAAGAACACGCAGTACGATCCGCTGAAAAATTACGATTACGTATCCAGCGGCATGGAGCAGCGCATCAATTCCATCTGGGCGCTTGCCTACAGCACTATCGCCAATTGCAACGGGCTGCTGGAAGAAATGAATAAAAAGGACCCGGAGTTCTTTACACCGCAGGAACGCGCCAGGCTGGAAGGCGAAGTGCTTTCGCTGCGCGCCATGCTGTATTTCGACCTGCTTCGCCTGTACGCGCCTGCGCCGGCAGTGCAGGACGCGGCCGCCATCCCGTATTACACGGAGCTTTCCCATGTGCCCCGGCCGGAAAGACGCACCAGCGAAATATTGCAGCTGCTCGTCGCGGACCTTGAGCGCAGCAAGGCGCTGCAGAAAGAATTCGATATCCGCCCGGCGGACAGGAGAGACTTTCATGACTACCGGTTCCGCTTTTTCGAGGACAAAACCTTCTTCGGTTCCGGGAAAAGAGGCTTCCGCATGGGGTATTTCGCGACCACGGCGCTGCTCTCCCGCGTCGCGTTATACGCAGGCGACGAGCAGCTCGCTTACGAAAATGCGATGGAAGTGATCAACGACAGGACGGCGGAAGACGAGCCGACCATTTCCTTTACGCCGGCTACGGTGATCGATGTCGGCGTGTACGACCGGCTGCTGTCCGACGATATCATCTTTGCGCTGTACCGGATAAAATTCGAGGAAGAATTTAACGATGTCATCTTTTTGCTGCCTAATACCGCCGCCATTTTTGGCAGCGACCTGAACTCCGATTACAGGAAAAAATGTTACCTCACCGCCGATGGAAGGCAATTGATGAAGTTTGACGTAGAGCAGGACAGGGAAGGGTTTATTACTTCCGCGATTCCCATGTTCAGGCTGAGCGAACTATATCATATTGCCGCCGAAACGCTTTACGATACTGATCCTGACGGCGCGCTGGCGCTGCTGAATACCCTCCGTGCAAAGCGGGGCTGTACTGTCCCGCTTTCTTCCATTGCCTCCAAACCGGCCTTCCTGGATGCGATCGTCAACGACGCCCGCAGGGAGTTCGTGGGAGAAGGCAAATTGTTTTTCCTCTACAAACGGCTGAACAGGACCATACTGGACGAGTACGGCGGCAACCAGACGCTGACCGACAAATTCGTATTGCCTGTAACCGAAAGATAGTTGTCAATGATAAAAAAATTCCGACGCATGAAACGTTTATCTGTCATCGCCGCAGCATGCTGCTGGTTAATCAGCTGCAGCAAGGATGCGGTGGACCAATACGGAGAAATAAACTACGTGTACCTGGCCGACGACAGCACGGACATCGATGAGGTGACGCCCATTGAATATTCCTTTGCTTTCCACCCGGGAGCGGAGAAGGATACCGTGCCGGTACTGATAAAGCTGATCGGCAAGCCGGGCAGCCAGGACCGGCCCGTGGCCCTGACGGTGGACGCCGCGAATACCACCGCCCTGGAGGACGATTACCAGCTGCCCGATCCCCTGGTGTTTCACGCAGGGCGGGCTTTCGATACCATTGCGCTGGTGCTGCATAATTCCGGGCGCCTGAAAACCGGGAAATTCAAGATCAGGCTTATGCTGCAATCAAACGGGCATTTCCAGCTCGGGCCGCCTGACAACCGGTATATCGACATTACTTTTTCAGACATGATCGCCCGCCCGGGATGGTGGGACGACGTGGTGGAACGAAATTTCCTGTCGGTATACTCCGATGCCAAATACCGTCTTTTCATCGAGGCTACGGGCATTGCCGACATGACCGGCCTGTCTGAGTCCGAGCAGCGCGCCTATGCGGTCATCTTCCGCGATTTCCTCGCCCGCGGCCACGAGAACGGGGAAGTATATGAAGATGAAAACGGTTTGATCAATGTTTCGCCTAATTTATACTGATACCCATGAAACAAACAAAACTATATAGCCTCATCGCCGTATTGTTCCTGCTGGCTTCCTGTTACAAGGACAAGGGGAACTATGCTTACGAGGATCTCAACAAAGTGAAGATCGTATTCGAAGGCGGCGGGTTTCTGAGCCCCAGGGCCGCCGATACCCTGCACATCGAGCCGCAGCTCATCTACCGGGGAGATACCCTGCCTGCCGGCGCCCTTGCGGAAACCTTTTCGTTCACCTGGTATTGCAACAACGAAGAGATCAGCACCGGGCCCGTGCTGAATTACGCGGTGCGCGACCTTACCGGCCTGCGGCCTTACGTAAAGCTGAAAGCGGTCAACAAAAACGACGAGTCCACCTTCCTGGAGGGGTTTTACGTGGACGCCATCCCCGCCTACCTGACAGGCTGGGTGGTATTGACGAAAAAGGACGGCCGCGGCATCATATCTTTTATCGACCCGGTAACGTTCGAAGTGACGGCCGACTTTTATACCACGATCTCCGGGGAAGAGCTCGGGCCTGACGCGGTGGAGGTAAAAGAGCACTGGATGGCGGGCTCGGGGCTGAGCAACCCGGGCAACATCCTCATCGTAAGGAACGATCCCGCAGGCAACATCGAGCTGGACGGTATCAAGCTGGGACCGCTTTACAACACCAACAATTTTTTCCTTGGGAATACGCTTCCCGCGGATTTCCGCCCCAGGGGCGAGTTTTATATGTGGGATTACAGCATGATGCTGGACGATAACGGGAACATATATACGCGGAAACACGTGAACACGGCGTTTTCCCAATCCGGCGTATATCCCAACAAACCCATGTTCATACCCGGGGATGTGAAGTTCGACAAAGGATGGACCGGCACTTACCTGAGCGGGCAGACCATCCTGTACGATAAAACGAAGGGCCGGCTTTTCATCGGTTCGGACCACGGTCTCGTGCTGCCGGTCAACTATATGCCCGGTCCTCCCCTGCCTCCCGGCGCTACTCTCATCCATGCGATGGACAAAGAACTGGTGTATGTGGGCAGGCTGCAGCAGGGGCGGTTCACCTCTTCCTACTACCTCGTGTTCTTTGACGGCAACCGGCACTTTGTGCAGAAGATCATGGCGATGGACCAGTTCTATACGATACAGGCGCTGTTTATGTCCGAGAATCCTTTGGGTGTGGGCACCGCCAATGCGGAAAGCGTATTCTGCCAGCTGCCCCGCATCGACAATTATCTTTTTTATTCCGGCGGAAGCGGCAACAAGACCCTGTACCTCTGGGAGCACGGGCCGTCAAGAAGCTCGGAGTATTTCACTTTCGATTCCCCCATCAGAACGATCACCGCCAGTCAGAACCAGATCATGGGCGTACATACCCATGATCAACTGATGGTGGGATTGGAAAATGGTGACATGTATATCCTCGGCATCCTCTCAGACCAGATTGCCGATCCTTCGCGCCGTTTGATAAAAAAGATCGTGCTGGGCGAAGGCATGCCTGTAAGCAGCATGTACAAGATGGGATTCGGCTATACTCAAATGTAAACGACATATGCAACAACCAATCATAAAAGCAGAACAGCTCTCGCATCGTTATACAGCGCAATGGGCGATACGTGACATCGATTTTGAAATACCGGTCAAAGGCATCTACGGGCTGTTAGGGTCCAACGGATCGGGCAAGTCGACCATGATGAACATTTTGTGCGGCGTGCTGAAGCCCACGAAAGGGGATGTTTTTATCAACGGGATCGACATCCGCAAAGACGCGATCACCGCCAAAAGCCTGATGGGGTTTCTTCCTCAGAAGCCGCCGCTGCACATCGACCTGACCATCGACGAATATCTCACGCATTGCGCGGGGCTGAGGCTGATACCGCGCAAGGAGCAGGCGCAGGCCGTCAACAAGGTGCTGGACCAATGCGGCATTACGCATTTCAGGAAAAGGCTGATACGGAATCTGTCCGGCGGCTACCAGCAGCGGGTAGGCATCGCGCAGGCCATCATTCACAATCCCGAGCTGGTGGTGCTGGACGAGCCGACCAATGGCCTCGACCCCAACCAGATCGTGGAGATTCGCAACCTGATCAAGGAAATAGCGCGGGAAAGAACGGTGATCCTCTCCACTCACATGCTTTCCGAAGTACAGGCCGCCTGCAACTACATCCTGATGCTGGCGGAAGGCCGCGTGGTTTTCTCCGGCAGCGTGGATGAATTCGACCGTTATGCCGCGCCGGGGACCATTGTGCTCACTATGCTGGAGCCGAGGGGAGCCGAAGAGCTGAAGCGGCTGTCGAACGTGGTGGACGTGGAACCGCTGGGCGCGGCCCGCTACCGCGTGAAGGTGGACAGCGTGGACGATATGCTGGAAACGATCATCGGCCAGAGCGTTCAGCACGGCTGGCGCCTCAAAGAGATCAACGCGGAGAAAAACTCGATGGATACCATTTTTGCCGAATTGTCAAAAAAACAGTTTCGGTCCTGAATAAAGAAAATAAAATAATGAAACAGATCATACGAATCGCCCGTACGGAATTGCAGCTGCTTTTTTATTCGCCCATCGCGTGGCTTATCCTTATTGTATTCACCATCCAGGCCAGCCTCGTTTTTACCGGCGCGCTGAGAGGTTTTGTCAGTTTTAAGGAAATGGGGTACGACCTGAAAGGCGTTACGCTGAACCTTTATACCGATCCCCGGCAGGGATTTTATGCAAGGCTGCTTGGGTACCTTTATTTTTACATACCGCTGCTGACGATGGGCATGATGAGCCGCGAGCTGAGCAGCGGCTCCATCAAGCTGCTTTATTCTTCGCCGATCAGCGACGCCCAGATCATCTTCGGGAAGTTCCTGTCCATTGCGACCTATGCGCTGCTGATGACCGGCATTGTAGCTCTCTTCACGCTGTATGGGGTGTTTGTGGTGGACCAGTTCGATCTCCCCGCCACCCTCACCGGGCTGTTGGGCATTTTTCTGCTGATCTGCGCGTATGGCGCGGTGGGCCTTTTTATGTCCAGCCTGACCTCTTACCAGGTAGTTGCGGCGATGGGTACTTTCGCCGTTTTTGCGGTGCTGAATTATACCAGCCAGTTATGGCAGGATGTTCCCTTTGTCCGTGATATTATGTACTGGCTGTCCATCAGCGGCAGGACAAACGAATTTATCGGCGGTATCGTCAGCACCGAAGACCTGGTCTATTTCATCGCCGTGATAGGACTGTTCCTGGGGTTGTGCATATTCAGGTTTCGCGCTGTGCGCCAGAAAACCAGGCAATCCGTTTCCCTGGCCCGTTACCTGCTGGTGATCGGCTGCGCGGTGGTGATCGGCTATTTGAGCTCTCGCCCCTCATTGATGTATTTTTATGACGCGACGCGTACAAAATTACGCACGCTCACCAGGGCCAGCCAGGATATAGTCAGTAAAGCGGAAGGAGGTTTGACGATCACCACCTATGCCAATGCGTTGGACGAAGACCGCTGGTTGTGGATGGGCATGCCCAGGGCCGAGCTGGATGATATGCGCCGGTTCAGGGAGTATTTCCGGTTCAAGCCGGAAATAAAAATGAACTATGTGCACTATTATGCCAAAGGCAGAAATGAAAAGTCGCTGAACCAGCGTTATCCAAAATTAAATGACGAGGCGCGGATGAAAAAGATCGCCCAGGTCTACGGCGTGGATTCGACTTTGTTTTTGCCGGTGGACGATATCGGCGGCATAAAGGAAACATTGGCCGGCGAGCAGTTCAGGCATGTAAAAGTGCTGAAGCGCGACAACGGGCAGCAATCCGTACTGCGTGTTTTTGACGATGCCATGGGTTTTCCTTCCGAAGCCGAAATAAGCGCCGCCATCAAACGGCTGGTCACGGTATTGCCCAAAGTAGCGTTCGTGGAAGGACATGGCGAGCGCGACTGTATAAAAGAAGGCGACAGGGATTATAACAGGTTTGCCAGGGAGAATACCTTCCGCTATTCGCTTATCAACCAGGGATTCGATTTCGAGCAGCTCACGCTTGACCGGGAAGTGCCGGCGCATGTGAGCATCCTGGTGATCGCGGACGTAAAATCGTCCATGCCGGAATCGCACCTGCAGCACCTGAAAAACTACATCGCCAGGGGAGGCGACCTGTTTATAGCCGCCGAGCCAAAACGGCAGGGCACCATGAACGCTATTACCGAACTTTTTGGCGTGCGATTGATGGAAGGAAGGCTGGTAAAGCCCAGCACGGACTACCAGGCCGATCTCATGTTCACCCGTTCAACAAAAGAGGCCGGTGAGCTCGCGGATGCCTTTGCCTCCGTTCACCGTTATAAACAGGTAGTGGTGATGCCGTCCGCAGTTGGTCTTCAGTACGACGGGGCCGCAGGAAAAGGATATGTCGCCAAACCTTTGTTCGTTACCGATTCCGCCGGCGCCTGGAATGAGCTGGAAACGGTGGATTTTGTGGACGACAGCGTGGCCTTCAATCCGGCGGCGGGCGAAACGGCGGCCGCGGACGTAGCCACCGCCGTTGCTCTCAGCCGCAAGGTGAACGGGAAAGAACAAAAAGTGATCATCCTGGGTGATGCCGATTGTATCAGCAACGGAGAGCTTGGCCATACCCGCAAGGATGTTATGGCGGCCAATTTTATGCTGATCGCGGGGTCGTTCAACTGGCTCTCCGATTATGAGGCGCCGGTAGACGTCAGCCGCCCGCCATTTACGGATAATGACATTCATATCGGGAAGACGGGATTCAAGGTTACAAAAATAGCGTTCACCGGCGTTTTGCCGGCGCTGATGACGCTTGGTTACCTGATCATATGGTTCCGGCGGAGGAGGCAGTAAGCTGGTTATTTGCTGCGAACGCCTGCGCGGAGCGCTTTTTCCTGACAGGCTATGGCTTTGTTTCGCTGACCGGTTTTATTGTAGAGATCCGCCAGCGTCTGGTAGAATGATGGTTCGTCGTTGATAAGTGTGATAGATTTTTTGCTCCATTCGATCGCCTGCAGAAGGTCCTGTGGAGAGGAAATGTAACGGTAATAGTCTTTCGCGGCCATATCCAGCATCCTGGCCGCTTCTTTGGTAATACGGCGGCTGAAATGATTTTTTTGCTGTTGAAAATTTCCGGCAGCGGTGCTGTCCCGTTTTCCAGCGCGGTAATCCGACATGAAATTGTCAAACGCCCGTTGGTTTTTCCGCGCGATTGTACCGCTGTCATAATATGAACTGTCATCCAGGAAACTGCGGGCGGTCTGTACAAGACCGGCAGTGTCTTGGGTGGTTTTGTAGAATTGCATTTTGAAGGCAAAAAAGGAATAAGGAAATAACGGGCTTGGGTTTACGATCTTACGGGCGTTTTTTGTGACCGTCTTCAACAGCAATGTATCCCGCTGCGAAATGGCTTCAGTCAGCGACGTGATTGCTATATTTCCAAGGATGAGGCCGAGGTTATGCTGCGGATTGCCGGTTGAAATTTCGGTATGCAGTGATTTGTCCAGCGCTAATGCTTCTGCGGCCAGCGGCTGCCGGTCCGCGATTACCGAATAGGCTTTGGAATCCGCTGTCACCAGGTTTTTCAGGATAAATCCTATCTCTTTGACGTTATCCCGTTTATTATCCGGCAGCACGGCAATATATTCATCGAGAACTATCTGTTGCGTTTTGCGCAAATTCAGCGAAGCCAGTTTGTTGATATAGGTTTGTAAAAAGCCGGGTTCCCGGTTGCCGTTTTCGTATTGCTGCCGAAGGGATCGTACGGTTTCAGTTTCTTTTGACATTTTCTCCGCTTCGTCTGCAACTTTCAGGAAATCCGCAGGCGGATGATAACCGATGGCTTTATGAACCAAAATGCCGTCTTCATTGATAAAAAGATAGGTCGGGTATGCGGTTACTTCGTATTTCTTTTTGATAGCCGGGCCTTCTCCCTTTTCAGCATCCACTTTGTAGCAGATGAAAGATTGATTGTATTTGCCACCAATTTCCGGGCGGGGAAAAACTTCCTTATCCATTTTTTTACAGGGCGGGCACCATGTTGTATACACATCCACCATCACAGGTTTGCCCGTTCTCCCGGCTTCTTCCAGCAAAGCCTTCCAACTGCCGCTGAAAAACGCAATGCCCCCGGCTTTGCCTTGAGCGTGACTGCGGTAGGTTATCAGCTGGCAGATCATTGACAGGATTAATAACATGCGGAAGTTCATGGAGGCCGTTTTATTAAAAATAGGCTATTTATCGCATTTTTTTTAACTTCCATACAGCGAGTGATGCGGCACTTATAAACTCCTATTTATTTGAAACAACAACCATCTTCCAAACGTTCTTTTGCCTGATGCTTGTATACTGCAACGCAAATACCTCCGCAGCATATAAGAACCGTCAGGATAAAAAAGATGACTATCGAAAGCTTGGGGCTTTCTTCACAAATGCCACCTGGCAACTTGCGCACAGCACCAAACAATCCTTTCTTTTCGCCGTAAAAGTAACTACCGGCGCCCGCGGAAACTGCCAGAGCGTCGAGTTTTCAGAAGGCACGCCGGAAGTGCTGAAAAGCTCGCTCAAACAGATCGCCAGCCTGGACGTCAACTGGCTCGCACTGATCAGGGAACCGGACAAGCGGAACCACTCACTGATCATCCCCGTATTGTTCATTGTTGAAAAAGTGAACGGTACGGCATCCGAGGGTTTGCTGGACGACGCGTTTACCTTCGCTGGCAAAGCTCTCCTGGACGGCGGAAAGATCGATGAGCACAGGATAGTCTCTCCCGTTCGCATCAGATTTGCATCACCCGTACCGATTTGAACCGCTCCCTCGAAAGCAGGGGCGGTTCTTTTTTATTACCTGCCTGTCTGTCAGAGAATTATCCCT
>CBINIO010000152.1:0-8903 GCA_966250725.1 uncultured Chitinophaga sp. | reverse complement strand
TGAAAGGCATTAATCTGAATGTGAAAGCGGGCGAAGTACACGCCATCATGGGGCCCAACGGCTCCGGTAAAAGTTCCCTGGCCTCCGTACTGGCCGGCAGGGAAGCTTATGAAGTAACCGAAGGTTCCGTGGACTTCGACGGGAAAGACCTGCTGGACATGAGCCCCGAGGTTCGTGCCCGCGAAGGACTTTTCCTTGCCTTCCAGTACCCGGTGGAAATACCCGGCGTATCCAACATCAACTTCCTCAAAACGGCGGTGAACGAAGTGCGCGCTTACCACGGCCAGCCTCCCATGCAGGCCAAAGCGTTCCTCGACATGCTGAAATCCAAGCAGAAGCTGATGGAGTTCGACGCCAACCTGATGAACCGCTCGCTGAACGAAGGTTTCTCCGGCGGGGAAAAGAAACGCAACGACATCTTCCAGATGGCGATGCTGGAACCCAAGCTGGCGATCATGGACGAAACGGATTCCGGCCTGGACATCGACGCCCTCCGCATCGTGTCTGCCGGTGTGAACAAGCTGCGCAGCAAGGACAATGCGTTCATCATCATCACGCACTACCAGCGCCTGCTGGAATACATCGTTCCGGATTTTGTACATGTGCTCTACAACGGCCGTATCGTGAAATCAGGCACCAAGGAACTGGCGCTGGAACTGGAAGAAAAAGGATACGACTGGCTGAAGGCAGACATCCGTTTAGAAGAACCCGTACAATAAACCATGACCACTACTACGAGCAATACCAATATATCTTTTGCCGAAACCCTGCCGGCGCTTTTCACCGCCCAGTTCGGCAATGCCGGCTGGCCCGGCAGAAAGGAGGCCCTGGAACGTTTCCAGGCGCTCGGCGGCATCCCGACCGTAAAAACGGAAGACTGGAAATACACCAACGTCGTTCCTTTTTTCAAGAACGGTCTCAGCATCGCCCTGCCTGAAACGCCCGCCATCACCGCCGCTCAGCTCGAAGCTACCGGCCTGCTGCTGCCCGACACCTACCGCCTCGTGCTGGTGAACGGCGCGCTGCAACCCGCGCTCAGCATACTGCCCCCGGCCGCGAAGGCGACTGTCGCAAAGCTCAGCGAAGCCAGCGCGCAGCCTGCTTACGCGCAGTATTTTAATAAAAGCAAAAAGCTGGAAGAACATCATTTTGCACAGCTCAACACCGCGCTGTTCAACGATGGCCTTTTTATCGAAATAAAAGCGAAAGCGCAGCTGGAACAGCCCATCCACATCATCCACCTGTACCACAACAACGGCAACCTGCTCGTAAACCCGCGCCACCTCTGGGTTGCGCAGGAAGGTTCCGAAGCGAGGCTGATCGAGTCCGCCGCCGCTATCGACACCACCGGCGCCAGATTGGTGAACAGCCTGGTGGAAGCCGTAGTGACCGAACGCGCGCAGCTCAGCCATTACCAGCTGCAAACCGGCGGTGCAGGCCTGCGTTTTATCAACCAGACCATGGTGGAGCAGCTTGGCAAAAGTCTTTACAACAACTATACTTTCACCCTGTCGGAATCCGACCTGGTGCGTAATAACCTGAACATTTCCCTGGACGCCGAGCGCACCGAAACCCATCTTTACGGTTTCTACATCGCCGCAGGCACCCAGCTGGTGGACAACCACTCGTCCGTAGACCACCGCATGCCGCATTGCGAAAGCAATGAGCTGTACCGCGGCGTAATGATGGACAAAGCCACCGGCGTGTTTAACGGGAAGATCTTCGTACACGAGGACGCACAAAAGACCAACGCTTTCCAGCAGAACAACAACCTGGTAATATCCCCCGAAGCGGCCATTTACACCAAACCGCAGCTGGAGATCTATGCCGACGACGTGAAATGCAGTCACGGCACCACCATCGGGCAGGTGAGCGAGGACGCGCTGTTCTACCTCAAAGCCCGCGGCATCGGCGACGCCGAAGCCCGCAACATGCTCGTGAAAGCCTTTGCTTTCGACGTTACCGCCCAGGTTAAAATTCCGGCCGTGCGCAAACAGGTGGAGCAGATCGCTTCGCGATACCTGTCTGTTGCGACCAACAACTAAAAACGGAATAACATGGAGACCACCACAGCCGAACATATCATCTGGCAGGAAGCAGACCTGATCCGGAACGAGTTTCCCATCCTGAAGCAAACGGTGAACGGCCGCCCGCTCGTGTACCTCGACAACGGGGCTACCACGCAGAAGCCCGTATCCGTGATACGCGCGATGCAGGAGTATTACACCACCTACAACAGCAATGTGCACCGTGGCGTACATACCCTCAGCCAGCAGGCTACCGCCGCATATGAAGCAGCCCGTCACCAGGTAGCCGCTTTTATCGGCGCGCACCATCACGAAGTGGTGTTCACCAAAGGCACCACGGACGGGATCAACCTCGTGGCGAACGGTTTCCGGAAAGATATTCTGAAGGAAGGGGACGAAGTGATCATCTCCGCCATGGAGCATCACTCCAACATCGTGCCCTGGCAGCTGGCCTGCGAAGAAAAGAACGCGAAGCTGAAAGTTGTTCCCATCAACGATAAGGGAGAGCTGGAAATGGACGTGTTCCGCTCCATGCTCAACTCCCGCGTGAAGATCGTAGCCGTTACCTGGGTGAGCAACACCATGGGTACGGTGAACCCGGTGAAAGAGATCATCAGCCTCGCGCACGGGCAGGGCATTCCCGTATTGCTCGACGCCGCGCAGGCCGCCGCGCATATTCCCATCCGCGTGCATGAGCTGGATGTGGACTTCCTCGCGCTTTCAGGCCATAAGCTGTTCGGCCCCACGGGCATCGGCATCCTGTACGGCAAGGAAAGCTGGCTGAACAAGCTGCCCCCGTACCAGGGCGGCGGCGATATGATCAAACACGTAACGTTCGAAAAAACGACCTATAACGAACCGCCGCTGAAATTCGAAGCCGGTACGCCCGCCATCTGCGAGGCCATCGGTTTGGGAGCCGCCGTGGCATGGGCCGGCAAGCTGGGCATCCACCGCATCAACGCGTACGAGCATCAGCTGACGGAATATGCCGTGAATGCCCTGAAAGCCATACCCGGCCTGCGCTTCATCGGCGAGGCCAAACATCGCAGCGGCGCCATCTCGTTCCTCGTGGGCGACACGCACCCCTCCGACGTAGGCGTGCTGCTCGATCAGCAGGGCATCGCCGTACGCACCGGTCACCACTGCACGCAGCCGCTTTGCGACCTCTTCGGCATCCCCGGCACCGTACGCGCCTCGCTGGCGGTGTACAACAATACGGAAGACATCGACCGTCTCGTAGAAGGTGTGCAGAAAGCCGTAACTTTGCTGGGTTAATCAAAACCAAAGGATGATGACTATCAAAGAGCAACAGGACAGGATCATAGAAGATTTCGAGGTGTTTGGCGACTGGATGGAGAAGTACGAATACATCATTCAGCTGGGGAAAGACCTCCCGCTTATCGATCCGGAATACAAAACAGACGATAATCTCATCCGCGGCTGCCAGAGCAAGGTTTGGCTGCATGCGGAACTCGAGGACGGCAAGCTGGTATTCTCGGCGGACAGCGACGCCGTGATCACCAAAGGATTGGTGGGCCTCGTGATACAGGTGCTCAGCGGCCACACGCCGAAAGACATCGCCGAAGCGGACATCTATTTCATCGACGCCATCGGCCTCACCAGCCACCTTTCCCCCACACGCTCCAACGGCTTGCTGAGCATGCTCAAGCAGATCAAGATGTACGCCATCGGTTACCAGGCCAAATCAATGCAAAACTGACCAACAATGGAAACAACGCTCAGAGACCAGGTGGAGGAAACGCTCCGCACCGTATACGACCCGGAGATACCGGTAAACATTTTCGACCTGGGTCTCGTGTATAAAATAGAAATAGCGGAAGAAGGAAAAGTGCTCGTGATCATGACCCTCACCGCGCCCGGATGCCCCGTAGCCGGCAGCATTATGGAGGAAGTGAACAACAAGGTGTCCGCCATTCCCGGCGTAAGCAGCGCGGACGTAAGGCTCACCTTCGATCCGCCATGGACGAAAGACATGATGAGCGAAGAAGCAAAACTGGAATTAGGATTTTTATAATACACAACGAAGACGCTGCGAACAGGCGTCTTTTTTTATTTTACCGGCCATGGCAGAAGACCTCAGCATCATCAAAGGCAACAAGGAAGAACAATACCAGTCGCTGCTCCCGCAGATCAAAGCGCTCATTGAAGGCGAGCCGGACCAGGTGGCTAACCTCGCCAACATCGCCGCGGCGCTCAAAGAGCAGTTCGGCTGGTTCTGGACAGGATTTTACCTCGTAAAAGGAGAGGAGCTGGTGTTAGGCCCCTTCCAGGGCCCGGTAGCTTGTACTCGCATTCGCAAGGGCAGGGGCGTTTGCGGCGCCAGCTGGCAGCAGGCCGCCACGCTCATCGTGCCCGAGGTGGAAAAATTCCCTGGTCACATCGCCTGCAGCAGCCTTTCGCGTTCGGAGATCGTGGTGCCGATGATCAGGAACGGCGAAGTGTTCGGCGTGCTGGACGTAGACAGCGCCGAGCTGAACGAATTTGACGAAACCGACCGGAAATATCTCGAAGAGATCGTGCGCTGGATCGAATAACCGTTAAAAATTCCTGCTATGAAGTATGTACTGTTTCCCCTGATCGCCGGCTGCATAAGCCTTTCCGCCGCCGCGCAAACCGCCGTCTACAACAAAGCGCTGGCCGACAGTCTGGGCGCCGACCAGTACGGCATGAAAATGTACCAGCTGGTGATCCTCAAAACGGGCACCAATTCCCTTACCGACAAAGAAAAGATCGGCGAACTGTTCCGCGGTCATATGAGCAATATGGAGAAGCTGGTAAAAGAAAACAAGCTGGTCGTGGCCGGTCCCTTCGGCAAAAATGACAAACAGTACCGCGGTATTTTTATTTTTTCCGTGAAAACGAAAGAAGAGGCCGAAGCCCTGCTACAAACCGATCCCGCCGTGCAATCGAGGTTGCTGGACGCTGAAATTTATCCCTGGTACGGCTCTGCGGCATTGCCGAAATACCTGGATTATCATTCGCAGATCGCGGTGGAGAAGCCCTGACCCGTTTGAAACACTGTGACCGGCGGCAAAAAGAACCCGCGATCGTTGTCGCGGGCTTTCCTATCAACCATGGAGTCTTGCATCCCGTTGCCGGTGTCAATATCTGCATTGCGTGGCTTTGCTATCAGTCATGGAGTCTTGCATCCCGTTGCCGGTATCAATATCTCCATTGAGGGCTTTGCTATCAGTCATGGAGTTGCATCCTGTTACCGGTGTCAATATCTGCATTGCTGACTTTCGCATCAGTCATGGAGTTGCATCCCGTTGCCCATTTCAGTACCTCATTAAAGCCGCAATGGTAGCGCCATCGGGCATATATTCCTTTTTCGTCGCAAATACCGCCGCCCCGGTTTGCAATGCTTTCGATACGGCGGCGTTTAGCATACAGGCGTCGTCATTCTGACGTTCTTCGCTTAAGGTAAGACGGTTGTCCTGCTCGTTGAAAGTGCCCCACATCAAACAATCTTTCTCTACGAACACGATCGCTGCTTTGGCGTAAAAGCAGGCGGGAATTACATCTTCCGGCGACGCCGACGTGAGGCCCGTTGCGCGGTTATTATAATAGTGTTCCAGCGCCTGGTTGAACGGCTGCTCGAAATACGGCTGCATGAGCGGTCTCGCTTTTTCGAACATCTTAGCGGCATTGTCTTTTTCGAAGTTGCCGGAAAGATGTTCGTCGTGTATATGCCGGTAACGCGACCGCTGTTTGAAGATCGGGATCAGGTAATCGACGCCGGCCAGCAGCAGCGGCACGTTTTCGGTGGACAGCCGTTTTGTCCACAGGGTTTCGTCCACTTCGTCCATATACATCGAAATGTTTTCCTTTTCATCGGGCTTGCCTGCGCCGATGCCATGGTAATTTGCGCCCTGTCCCGCACCGGAACCTCCTGTGCGGAATAGTTTCTGGTCATCTTTTTCCTCAAAGTGTACCACATCGTCTATGCCGCGCGGCATTTCGGGTACCGGCACTTCCCGCATGCCCCAGCCGTCGCCTTCGTAAAGCGTCGCCTTGCTTTTGCTGAGCGCCAGCAGGTAAAACCGTTCACGGCCCTGCAAAAGGCCCAGCAGCGGGCTTATATAAAAAGTGTCGTGTACGTACACCAGGCGTTGCGTAACATACGGCAGCTGTATATAACGGATGAAACCCGGCGCGATGAACACGGCAAGACCGTCCTGCTGCGAGCGCCAGAACTCTTCGTCTTTCGCGAGATCAAAACCGCCCATCAGCAGGGATTCCGTTTCTTTCAGCGGAAGCCCCTGTTCCTGCAGTTCCTGCTGCAGCTGTTGCAGCGCGTTTTTAAACTGGATCATATCCTGCAGCTCGTTCACCGCCATGCCTGCCCGGTGGGTGGGCAGGTAGATGGAGATGGAACGGGGGGCCTGGTGACGGGCAAGCTCCAGCAGGTCTTCGCGGGAAAATTTTTCGCCAAAAGGTTGGGCGCGCGTGGCCTCCTCCGGTTGCTGCAGGGTATCCGGCTGCCCTTTGTAGGTGATATATTCGGGATGCTGGTCCGCGAGCGCCTCTTCTTCGCCTTTATCCACGTTGCGGTTGGGATGCCTTATATGCGCGTTGGAAAGATCGGCGTCCGTTTCCCGCAGGTCTTTCTGGAAATCAGCATTTTCTTCCCTGTTATTGCCGGAGGGTTTGCCTTTGGGTGGAATAAAATTCCCGTCTCTGCTCTTTGCCATGATGAAAAGGTTTTAGAGGAAGCGGTACAAACACCGTACCCGCGGGAAACGGCTGTGGTGGAACAAAATCAACATTATGCTGACGCCCATTTTGACAGTCAAACAACCATTTTGATATTTTTCGTTATTTTGCTTTGTTCCAATTCCAATGCACAATGAAGCGAAATCCCAAATGGTCTAGGGATGAGATTATTCTTGCGCTTGATCTCTATTTTTCTCCTGATAGGGGCCCTATCGATAAAAAGAATCTCAACATAATAGCGCTAAGTAAGGTGTTAAGAAATCTACCCGTCATATCTGATCGAACTGATCCGGAGAAATTTAGAAACGCTAACGGTGTTGCGATGAAATTATCCAATTTTGCGAAATTTGATAGTGGATATTCTGGCAAAGGCATGAATAATGGCTCAAAATTAGATGAAATCATTTTTTTCGAGTTTGTGAATCAGAAGGAAAAACTAAGCGCGATTGCGGCAGAGATAAAAGCAATCAGCAACAGCAATGAGTTAAGAGATAAGATTTTTGGAATTGGGGAGGATGAACAAACCACGAACGACGAAATTTCTGAAGGGTCGATCATCTATAGGTTTCACAAAGCGCTGGAGAGATCAAAAAAGATTGTTAAGAAGAAAAAAGAACAAGTTTGGAAGCAAAGAGGGAAGCTAGTTTGTGAGGTTTGTGATTTTGATTTCCAACTTGTCTACGGTGAGCTCGGGCGAGGGTTTATTGAATGCCACCATCGTACACCATTGTCCAGGTTAAAAACATCTATAAAGACCACATTGAATGATCTCGCTTTGGTATGTGCTAACTGTCATCGGATGCTGCATCGGCGTTCTAACGAAACCGTGGAGAATTTAAGGAAAAGCATACGTTGAATTCAACTGAGCAAATGCGTAATGCAATTGCAGCCACGTTTGAATTCCCATTTTTGCCCTGTTGCCTTTAACAAAAATTCCGTATTTTCCTCTACACCAAAATCAACACCCTATGAGCTTAACCCGGCGTTCTTTCATGAAAAACACCATCGGCAGCGCAGCTCTGCTCGGCTTACCTTCCGCCGCACAGTCCGCCGCAGCTTCCCCTGCACCCGGTAAACCCTTCAAACTGGCGATTTCCAGCTATTCCTACTGGCATTTCAGAACGCCCAAAGTGCCCATCGAAAAAGTGATCGACGAAGCCGCCATGCTCGACGTGGAAGGCGTGGACGTGCTGCACCGGCAAATGGAAAACGAAGACAATGCCTATCTCCAGAAGCTAAAACGCCACGCTTTCCTCAACGGTGTAGACCTTATCAGCCTTTCTATCCACCAGGACTTCGTATCGCCCGACGCCGCCGAAAGACAGCAAGGCATCGATCATACCATCAAATGCATCGAGCTGGCTTACAAGATGGGCATCCCCGCCATCCGGCTCAACTCGGGCCGCTGGGGCACCATCCGCTCGTTCGACGACCTGATGAAAGCCCGCGGCGTAGAACAGCCCATACCCGGTTACACGGAAGACGACGCGTTCAAGTGGTGCATCGACAGCATCGAAAAATGCCTGCCCAAAGCCGCGGAATGTGGCGTGCTGCTGGCGCTGGAAAATCACTGGGGACTTACCAGCACGCCCGAAGGCCTGCTGCGCATCAAAAAGGCGATAGACGATCCCTGGCTGGGCGTGCTGATGGACACGGGCAACTTCCTCGAAAACCCCTACGACAAGCTGGAAAAGGTTGCGCCGTACGCGAGTTTCGTACAGGCGAAAACGTATTACGGCGGCGGCGAATGGTATACGCTCGACCTGGACTACCCGCGCATTATACAGATACTCCGCAAAGCGGATTACAAAGGCTACATCGCGATAGAATTTGAAGGGAAAGAAGCTGCGGAAAGCGGTGTGCGGAAAAGTGTGGAGATGCTGCGGAAAGCGATGGGTTGACGAATTTCTGCCGGCGGCGCGCGCCACATAAACATTCTCCGGCAAGCGCAAGTCCTCGCTGATGCACTACCTGCATAACGACTGAAATTCCACGACGGCGTCTCAAGCCCCGGCCACGCAAACATCCTCCCGCAAACGCGGGCCCTCCGCTGGCGCACTGACAGGATAGTTACTGAATTCAATGGCGGCGTCTCAAGCCCCCGCCACGCAAACGTCCTCCCGCAAACGCAGGTACTCC
>CBINIO010000151.1:0-8911 GCA_966250725.1 uncultured Chitinophaga sp. | reverse complement strand
GCCTTTGCCCGCATGGCATTTCTGCAGGATGGAAAGGCATTGCCTGATCTCGGTTTCGCTGTTGCTCGTAAGCGCCTGCATCACCACGCTGATGGGCCAGATGCGCTGCATGCCGGTATGCGGGCTGCCGATGCCTTTGCCGGCTTTTCCTTCGAAGAAAAAAGGATTTTCTTTTGAAAGGATCAGCTTGCGCGTGTTGGCGTACACCGGGTCGCCGGGCTTTACCGCGCCGAGGTACGGCAATGCGAGCAGGCTCGGCACGTTGGCGTCGTCCATCAGGTTGAAGCTGCCAAAGCCGTTCACTTCAAACGCGTACACTTTACCGAATTGCGGATGCGACACGATGCCGTAGCGTTTGATCGCGTTTTCCACTTCCGTCGCCAGCGCGCGGCATTCTGCGGCCAGCGCGGCGTCCTTATGAAAGGCCTGCACCATTTCAGCCGCCTGCCGCAGGCTCACTACCGCGAAAAAGTTGGAAGGGATGAGGAAAGGGAAAATGGTGGCGTCGTCGCTGGGCCTGAAGATGGAGCAGATGAGCCCCACGGGTTTTACGGGATAACCGTAACCGCTCAGCGGCACGCCGTCCGTAGCCCAGGCCGTTTCGCGCTGGAAGTGGTAAGGGCCGGGGCCTTCTTTTCTTTGCTGCTCCTTGAATGTTTTGACGGTGAGCGCGATGGCGCTTTTCCAGGTAGCGTCGAAAGGCGAGGTATCGCCGGTATTTTTCCAGTAGAGATAACCGAGGCGGATAGGATAACACAGCGAGTCGATCTCCCATTTGCGTTCGTGGATGCCGGGTTTCATGTCGGTGATGTCCGATTTCCACTCGCCCTGTTTGTTCGGGTCTTTATAAAAAGCGTTGGCGTAGGGATCTTTGAGGATGCACTTCACCTGGTGGTTGATCACACCCGCGATGAGGTGCTGCAATTCCCTGTCTTCCTTTACCAGCGAGAGGTAGGGGCTTACCTGCGCCGTGCTGTCGCGCAGCCACATGGCGTCGATGTCGCCGGTGATCACGTATGTATCGGGCCTCCCGTCGATCTGCGAATATTCGACGGTCGTGTCCAGCGTATTGGGAAAGCAGTTCCCGAAAAGCCAGGCCAGCTCGCGGTTCCTGCTTTTGCTGCTTACGGCGGCAATGGCCTTTTCCACCGCTTCGCTGCGGAACTTTCTTTGCGCTTCGGGAATGCGCACTACGGGGAAGTCCTGCGTGCCGGCCCAGCTCAGCGCGGGGCGCAGCAGGATGGCGGATGACAGTACTGCGGACTGCCGGAGAAACGTTCTTCTGCTCATATTGCTTGATTATCCTGAAAAATAACAAATCAGGAGGTTATCAGGCAATAATTTTCAGGATTCTTATTTCCGGTATTTGCGCGTGGTGAAAATGATGCGGCTGTAATTGTCCTTTTCGTACAGGATGCCGATCCGCCGCTTCGGCAGCGCGATGATGTCTGAATACGCGGAGTTGTTCCTCGCACCGGTGCTGTCTATCTGGAAATTTTGCGTCCAGGTTTTGCCTTCGTCCTTGCTGATGCGCAGCGTAAGGTTGTCGCGGCGCGCGGTGTCGGCGGCGTTGGAAAATGCGAGGATGGCCTTGCCTTTCCTGAAGCCCAGCGTGATGAGGCTGCCCTGGCATACGGGGTCGGGAAGGTTGTGATCGAAATACGAAGTGTCCCAGCTGCGGCCGTCGCTGCTGATGCCGACGATGCGGGCCTTGACGTTCTTTTGCTGGTTGCGCACGTTCAGCATCAGCTTGTCGTTGCCCAGCTCCGTGGCCATTGCCTCGTTGCTGCCGGGGAAAGGCAGGTCTTCGCTGATGCGGAAAGTTTTGCCGTGATCGTCGGAATAATAACCGCCGGCCCTGTATTCCATGAATTTCGGCTGCGGGTCGCCGGCGGAATGATTGGTGGCTACATAGATGCGGCCTTTGTATTTACCGCGGGTGAACTGCATGGCGTGGCCGGGCGTGTTGAAGAAACAGCGCCAGTCTTCGCTGAAGTTGTACGGCGCCTGTTTGGGCCGGTGCACCATGGCGGTGATGTTCACGGGCGCGTCCCAGGTGAGGCCGCCGTCCGCGGAAGTGACGTACCATGCTTCGCGCAGACCGTTCCCTTTCCGCACATCGCTTTCGTGGTTGTTGCCGGTGTTGTAAAAAAGAAACACGCGGCCGCGCGGATAAGCGGGGTCGGTAAGGTCTACCACCGGCGCGGGATTGCCGGCCTGCAGCTCTTTATTATCGGCCACTACCTGCAGCGGGCCCCAGGTTTTGCCGTTGTCCTTGCTTTTTTTCAGCACGATGTCGATGTTGCCAAAATCGTTGGCGTCTCCCACCCTTCCTTCCGCAAAGGCCAGCAGCGTGCCGTCCGGCGTTTTTACGATGGCGGGGATGCGGAACGAACGGTATCCTTCTTTTCCTGATTCGTACACCGTAACCTGCGCCCATGCGGGCAGGGAAGCGATGAATAATACGATGGCGGCGATTATCTTTTTCATGGTACGATCTGCGTTTTATCTTTTGATTCCGGGAAAATGAAACTGAAAATATATCCTGCCACCACGCAGCCGATCACGGCGAACACGGGGTAGAGGAAAAAGCTCACGGCTTCGCTGCGCTGCACGAAATAAAGACCGATGCTGCTGAGGATGAAGCCGAAGAAAATGCCTTTGCTGTTGATCTTCGGGAAAAATATGCCCGCCGCGAACATGCCTGCAAGACAGCCGCCGAACAGCCCGATGATCTTCAGGTACTGGTCCCAGATGGAAACGTTCTGCAGGTACACGAGATACACCGCGATCGCGCAGCCGGTGGCGCCCAGCAGCATCGTGATGCGTTTGGCGAACACGAGGCTTTGTTTGTCCGTTGCGTCTTTTTTGAACGTCTTGTAAAAATCGGTGGTCAGCACCGTGGCGATGGCGTTCATGCTGGAGCTGATGGTGGACATGGTGGCGGCGAACAATCCCGCGATCACCAGCCCGGAAAGCCCGGCGGGCAGCTGCTGCGAAATGAACCAGGGAAATACGTCGTCCGTTCTGCCGTGCGGGTTCAGGTCGGCCGGGTGATGCCGGTAGAAGAACCACAAGGCGGTGCCCACGCCAAAAAATATGAAGGTGGCGGGTATCACCATCAGCGCGTTCGTCCAGATGGATTGACGGGCTTCTTTTTCCGTGCTGGTGGTGAGATAACGCTGCACTACCACCTGGTCGGAAGTATAGGTGACAAGATTCGTGAGGAAAGCGCCCAAAATGATCACCCACAACACCGGCTGCGACATGCTCCAGCCGAGATCGGCAAGCTTGAATTTACCCGCGGCGGACGCTTCGCTGAACAGCCCGCCCAAACCGCCGTCGGTATTCGCGGCCACGAAAAAGAAGCTCACCAGCGCGCCGCCCAGCAACACGAACACCTGCATCACTTCCGTCCATACCACGGCCTCGATGCCGCCGAATACGCTGTACGCGGTAGTGATGAGGGTGGTGAGAAAAATGCACAGGAATATGTTCGTGCCCGTTACCGTGCTCAGCACCAGCGCGGGCAGATAGATCACTACGCCGAGCCGGCTGAGCTGGAAGATCACGAAGGTAAGACTGCCCAGCAGCTTCACTTTTGCGTCGAAGCGCACCTGCAGGTATTCGTACACACTGGTGATGCGCAGCTTGCGGAAATAAGGCAGGTAGAAGCCGGTAACGATCGGCACCACGGCGATGATCATCAGGTTGTTGAGCATGTACACCCAGTCCGTGGCATATGCTTTTGCGGGAATGGCGATAAAAGTGAGCGCGCTCAGCTTGGAGCCGAATATGCTCAAACCCGCCGCCCACCAGGGTATTTTCTGTCCGCCGAGAAAAAAGTCGCCGGTGGTCTCTCCCATCTTTCTCGACACATACACGCTGATACCGATCACTACCGCGAAATACAGCGCGATCACCAGCCAGTCCAGCGCGCCGAAGCGGCCTTCCGGCTGCTGCGGCGCGGCCATCAGCACATGACGGCTGCGCACGGCGGGCCTTGCCTCGCCGCCCGGCAGCACGACCTGGTCGTTCCATATCACCAGCGGCGTGGTTACCGGCGCGTATACGCTGGCATGCGGGTTCAGCGCGGCGTCCGCGTTTTTATGCACGGGCATTTTGCCGGTCACCGACCATGCGTCCGTAATGATATTGTACGCGAGCACTTCCTGCCGGAAGCCGGGGTGCCCGTCTTTCAGGTCGTTCACTTTTGAGGCGTTGCCGCCATCGTCGCCGCCAAAGAGCAGCAGGTGGCTTTGCCCCGCGGCGTATGCCGGTGTGGGCGCGGCCGCCAGCGGGTGCGGCAGGTCGGCGATCCTTTTCCAGGCGCCGGTCAAAGGCGTGTATTCCCAGCAATCCTTGAGGTATTGCCGCGCTTCGCCCGCAGGCTGATGCACGCCGCCGAACACGTAAAAGTTGCCGTTGATGGCGCCTGCCATTGCCAGCATACGCGAAGCGCCGGGCAATGGCGGCAGTATTTTCCAAGCGCGGTCCGCCGCGTGGAGGTTGAGGCTCCAGCATTGTTGTTCGGTGCCGCCGTTGATACTGTTCACACCGCCGGTGAGATAGATCGTTCCGTCCACCACCGCGCCGCATGCGTTCACGACCGGGGCAGGCAGGTCGGGCAGCGCTTCGCGGCTGAGCTTGCCGTTCGTATACCGCAGCATGAACGCGTCCTTGTAATTGGATCGCGCATCGCCGCCGCCAAGACAGATCAGCGCGTTTTGCGCGGTGAGCGATACGCCGTAGCCCATGGGCCGGGGTAAAGTGCCGGCGGCTTTCCATTCCCCGCCGGGCGTTTCCATCACCCATACCGAATCGTGCCAGGTTTTGATGCCGCCGCTCCAGGGGCGGGTATTGCCCGGGAAGTTCGCTCCGCCGGCCATGATCAGTACGCCATTGCTTACACCGGCATAGCTGCCGGCAAGACCGTCCTTATCCGGCAGCTGCGCGGCTTCTTTCCAGGAGAAAAAAGTTTCCGGCTGCTGCGGGTATGCTTTAAATGTCAGCAAACAGGCCAGTATCACCAGCCATGTGTTCAATATTCGCATGCGAGTGTTTAGTTGTTTGCGCGGCGTGCCGGAAGGTACGGTTTGCCGGTGCGCAATGAATGTTTTTAGACTGTTTGAACTATGTTCGTGCATTTTGCAAAAAATATATCGGGGGTGCAATGAATGTTTTTAAAACCGTTTGAACTACGTTCACGCAGTTTGCAAAAAGTACCGGGTGCGCAATGAATGTTATTAAAACGTTTGAACAGTTTTTCGTTCACGCCTTTCGCGAAAAATATATCGGGTGCGTAATGAATATTTGAAAGATGTCTGGGCCGTTTTCCCGCCCAAACATCTTTTCAAAAAAAATATCTTTCCTACGACGCCGATACCGCTTTCCTCCCCGGCGCCTTTTCAAAAAACGACAACCGCGCCAGCTCGCTTTTGAATGCATTGAATGCTTCATCGCTAAGCGTCGTCAGCGGCAGCCTGCAAGGCCCCAGGTCCCAGCCGAGCATTTGCATGATAGCTTTCTGGCCGGGAATGGGCGGGTATTTCAGCAGCTGCCGTATCACTTCCACCATATACGCGTGCGAAGCGCGCGCCTCTTCCATCTTCCCGCTGTTGAACGCTTTCATCGTCTGAAGATACAGCGGCGCCGCGAAGGTGTAAGTGCTGCCGATCGCGCCTTTCGCGCCCACGGCCATCGCGGGCAGCAGCATTTCGTCCAGCCCGAAAAGGATATCGTACTTCCCGTTCTCGTACGCGAGGCACGACTGGTATTCGTGCAGCGAAGTAGCGGTGTATTTGATGCCCGCCAGGTTGGGAATGGCCGGCCCCGCCATACGCAGGAACTCGATCATGTCCATGCCCACGCCTGTGAGATGCGGGATATGATAATAATAAAAAGGCAGCGCCGGCGCAGCCGAAGCGATCTGCGCCATGCAGTCGGCCAGGTTTTGCACGGAATTAGGCTTGAAATAAAATGCGGCCACGGCCGAAACGGCGTCCGCACCGATGGATTGCGCATGTGCGGCCAGCGCGCGCGCTTCGGCAATGCTGCTGTGCCCGACATGCACAAACACCAGGAGCCTTTTGCCCGCAGCTTTTACAAATGCCTCTGCCACTTCCATTCTTTCCGCCGTGGTCATGTTCGGCCCTTCGCCGTTGGAACCGCAAACGAAAATTCCCCGCAGGCC
Source organism: uncultured Chitinophaga sp. (assembly GCA_966250725.1). GTDB lineage: Bacteria > Bacteroidota > Bacteroidia > Chitinophagales > Chitinophagaceae > Chitinophaga. Next base: position 2,718 of record CBINIO010000151.1, on the reverse strand, counting down.
GTCTTCCACCAGCTTGTCTACCAGTGCGGGTATGAGTGAATGATTGATGGCGCCGTTTTCATCAAAAGGGGTGAAAGCTGCGGCAATAAGTCCTGTTACTTTTTCCATATTAATTGTATCCTTCGGTTTGTTGAATAAGATTGTTGTTAGCCTGCACCGTGGCGTTCAGGGGCCAGAACAGCGGCGTTTCCTTCCCGGCCAGGTTCGGCACATAGCTGTACACGTCAATGGTGCCGCCTTTGTGGAACCGTACGAGATCGTACCAGCGTTTGTTCTCGAAAAACAGCTCGCGGCCGCGTTCGTCCAGTATCTCTTTTTCTACGGCCGCTTTGTCCGTTGCGCCGGTGTATTCGCCGGTGCCCGCGCGGAATCTCACTTTTTCAAGATACTCAATTGCCTCGGTAGTTTTATTGAGCGCGGCGTACGCTTCGGCTTTCATCAGGAAGATGTCCGCAAGGCGGTACATCGGGATGTCGTTATCCGCCACGCGGCCGTCCGCGTAAATGGTGCCGGTGAATTTTGTGATCCATGAGATCTTGGGTACGCCGTTCTGCCGTTCGGTAACCCAGGTAAAGGGTATGCGTTTGTCCGCCGGATCGGTGAACAGGGCTTTGGACGCGGCGCTGATCTGGTACGCGCCCTGGCCGTTGGCCGATGTTTCGGCGTACGGCAGGCTGTCGATGTTGTCCGCTCCCTCTACGCCTGTTTTATAGGGGAACGCGTTCACGCAGAAATGCGAAATACCGGGCACGCCGCCTGCGGCAGACACCCGCTCGTCCCGCAGGAAAAAGGCCGCCAGCAGCATTTCGGGATTGGAGGCCGCGCGTTTATTCGTGGCGTCTTTAAATTCCATGTTGAGCGTTGCGCCGGATTTTTCCACTTCGCCGATCGCTTCGATGGCGGCATTCAGCTCCGCGTCCCCGCCCGCCAGCACTTTGGCGCTCCAGAGCTTTACGTCCGCTTTCAGCGCCTGCGCCGATGCGTAGGAAAAACGGTATTTGGACGGGATCATTTCCGGCGTAAAGCCGCCGATCGATTTGAACTGCGCGATGGCCTCATCCAGGTCCGCCGTGATCTGGCGGATCACTTCGGGCGCCGGGGAACGGGCCAGCAGCGGCACATCCGTGTCGGTCACCGCTTCCAGCATAAGAGGCGTGTCGCCGATGATGCGCGTGAGATGAAAATAAAAATACGCGCGCAGGCAATAGGTTTCCGCCAGTATCCTTTTCTTCAGGTCAGGGTTGGACGCGAAGGGGAACGCTTCGATCTTTTCGAGCAGCAGGTTGCAATGACCGATGGCCTTGTACCAGTCCGCATAGTTCAGCGCGCCGGTGGTAGGCGTAAGGTTCTGCGCCCAGGCCACCGAAAAACGCGAGTTGAGCGCAGACACCAGCTCCTCGCTTCTTTCCGTACCATACGTAACGTTATTGGCAAACACCCGCATAAAGGGATAGATACCGGTAAGATAAGGTTCGAAATCTCCTTCGCTTTGCCAGTAAACGGCTTCTGTGATGGAAGATTCCGGTTTTACGTCCAGCAGCGCGTCGCAGCTGGTGAAGGCGATCAGGCCGAGTATATATGGGAATATCTTTTTCATCCGTTAATATTTTTATTTACTTCGTTCAAAAAGGTCTCTTTTATTTGCCTCAGTGAATGCTTCGCATTTTTTTAAGGTCGGACGGAACCTCGCAATAACATGCTCGGTTTCATGACAATGTTTTTTTGTTTAAAACCGGAGCGTTGCGCCGAGTGAGAATTGCCTGGGCCTGGGGTAACCGATCGCGTCAAAACCGGTGTAGGTCTCAGGATTGATGCCGGAATATTTGGTCAGGTATCCTACGTTGAACACGCTGGCGAACACGTTCATGCCTGAAGACCTGATCATGTGCATCCAGGCGGCGGGCAGGTCGTAGCTGATCGTGATCTCGCGGAGGGCGAGGAAGTCGCCTTTCTCGATCATGGCGGACACGTCGGAGGAATAGCTGTTGTTCACGCCAAGACTGGAACCGCGCAGGTAGTTGCGCTGCCCGAAATCGTAGTCCGCGAAAGAAAAGCGGGCGTATTTTTTACCCACGTCGCCGGGTTTCTGCCAGATGTCCGGCCCCAGCGCCTGTTCGGGAGCGCCTTCGTTAAACGCGCGGCCCTGGCCCAGCGAGCGAGCCAGCGCGCCGTTGCTGATCATGTGGCCCATCGCGTAGTCGAGGTTCACGCGGAGCGAAACGCCTTTATAGGAGAAGCTGTTCTGCCAGCCGCCGATCTTGTTCGGCGTGCGGTAGCCCATAAACACCTGGTCTTTGGTATCGATCACGCCGTCGCTGTTGAGGTCTGCAAAAATGAAGTCGCCCGCGCGTTTGCCCACCAGCTGGCCTTGCGGCGAAGAGAGCAGGTCTTTGTGCGACTCGTTCCATTTCGCGGCTTCTTCGTCCGTGGAAAACACGCCTTCCACTTTGTAGGCCCAGAGGCCGAAAGGCCGTTCGCCTTCCGCATAGCCGCCCACTTCGATCTCTTTGCCCTGCGCGGGGTCCCATATGGTGTTGCCGCCCTGGCGGTTTTTGGCGCGGTCGTTGGCCGGCAGCTCTTTTATCATTTGTTTGTTGTAAGCGAAGGAAAAGTTCGTGTTCCAGGTGAAACCGCCCCTGCGGAGCACGGTGCCGCCGATCTCAACTTCCCAGCCGGTATTCTGCAATACGCCGTTGTTGTACACGATGGAAGAGAAAG
>CBINIO010000150.1:0-8922 GCA_966250725.1 uncultured Chitinophaga sp. | reverse complement strand
CCATTCCGGCGGGTTGCCGCCCAAACCGATCGCCCGCGCATATCCCTTTTCTTTCAGTTCCTGCATCACTTTCATCGCCGCACCGAAGTTCCCCGCGGGGATCTGTGCGGGGTCATGCAAAAAAAGCACGTCCAGCGAAGCAAGGCCTAATTTTTCAAGCGTAGCGCCCACGCTCCGGAACATGGCGTCGCGGCTGAAATCGTAGCGGCCGTCGTAAGCGGTGAAACCCTGCAGCCTGCCCACTTTGGAGCTTACCGCGGGCATGGTTCCTTTCCACTGCTGCAGCGCCTCTCCCACAAATGCTTCGGCATGGCCGTATGCCGGCGCCGTGTCCACCGCCTTTACGCCACGCTCCAACGCCAGCAGGACGGCATCGACCGAAGCGCCGGGAGAGATCTTTCCCCACACGCCGCCAATGCCTGCCGTACCCAGTATTACTCGCTCGAATTTCATCACGGGAATATTGATATGCTTTATCGTTTACAGTCAGCTCAAATGTAGGCCGGAGCCGGTCAACCGCGCCAGATGCTTTTTGACCAATTTACATGTTTTTTTGACCCGGGCCGTGAAAGCTGCGTCGTATCAAATCAACGGGAACAACTAAAAAATAAAGGGCCGACCATCATTTTCTGGTCAGCCCCGGAATTTCCTGGATCGTTAAGTTTATTTTTTCACCGTCAGCACCCGGCTAACCGTACTCCCCTTTTCCAACCCGCCCGGCAAAGCCAGGCTCACACGGCTTTTGCCGGTTTGCCCGTCATACGTCACTCCTTTACCTTCCAGCCGCGCGCCGAACGTTACCGTCAATTGGTCCTCCCGCTGGTACGGGTCGGCGGCATGCAATGCGATCGTATCGCCGTTATGTTTGAGCATCACGATGCAGGGCTTGTCCACTTCCAGCGAAATGCCGTCCACCGCGATGCTGCCGGGCCGGTAAAACGTGACGGCGGTCAAATGCCGCGCGGGATAGCTCATGGCCTGTACCGCTTTTGTATTGCTCAAAACGCGGATGATATTTGCCTGCCCGCGCTTTTGCATATCCTTTTCACCTACACCCGGCAAAATAAGATATTGGTAAGCCGCGTCCTCCGGGTTCACGCCGTGATCGAACCAGGCGCTGAATACTTCGAGCGCGACGGTGGTGTCGGCGTATTGATCGTTGATGGATTTCCAGGTGCCTTGCTGTATCGCGGACTGCAGGGTTACCCGCTGGTTGCCGGGGAAAATGTAGCCGATGCTGTCGTGCCATACCCATTGCGTGTTTTCATGCGTTTGTTTCGTAGTGAGGCGCTGCGGCTTTTTTCCTGTTTTAAAGATCACGTTCCCTTTCAGCGGCACCTGGTTTACCGAAGTGCGGATGGGAAGCCCGTCCGCCGAAGCGATGCCCGTGCCCATGCAATACACGCCTTTATCAAAATAGAGCCAGGTCTTGTAAGACTGTACGCCGTTCTCCTCAAGCACGCCGGACATTACGCCCGCCGTTCCGTCGGATACGCCGCCGGTAAAGCCGCCATGACCCGTAAGGTAATTTTTAAACCGCGGCACTTCGCCCGCTTTGCAGGTAACGCCCGGCAACCGGCTCCAGTCCCATGCGGGGAATATTTCTTCGTATTCAAGACCTCTCCTGTACACAAAGGTGGCGCCGTGGGCGAGATAATATCCTTTCAGGTTCTCGCTGTTGAGCATTTCGGCGCCTACGGTGCGTACCGAGAAAAGTTTGGTGGTGGCAAGAAAAGCCGGCCGGCTGTGCGTCATGTAATCCGAGCGCCAGAAATATTTGTTGCCGGTGACGGAGGGGCCGGTCAGCCCGCGCATATGTTTTGCGAACCGGTCGTATTCCGCGGCGCGCGCGTGGTCTATCGCTTTCATCCTTTCGGATACCTGTATCATCGTATTGCCCGCCAGGCCCGCGCCGCGGCGGGTGATGGTGCGGCCTAACGTGCTGTAGTCCATCAGGGAATACCGCATCATCCACTGGTGCCCGTCGAGAATAAGGTGCGAAAATGCGCTGACCTGCTCCGGCGCGAACGCGAAGGACGTTCCGCGGCCGATGTACATCCAGAAAGCGATATCGCCGGCAAAGCTCAAACCGTAGCTGCCGCTGTAAAGCTGCGGGCCATGCTGGTGAAAACTGCCGTCAGACTGGATGCCTTCCTTTGCTTTGATGACCACGGTGCTTTTGATGGCGTTGAACGCGGAATTTACGATAGCGGGATCTTTTTCGAGAATGCCTTTGGCGACCGCGATGGAAGAGACCCAAACGAGGTTTTGCCCGGTAAACTTGCGGCCGTCCTTTTCGATGCTTTCCAGCAACGATGCGCCCGCGGCGATCACGTCCTTGTCCAGCGCGGATTGCATCACGATGAGGGCGTCGGCCATCAGCATCTGCTGGCCGATCCTGTTATGCCACCAGTTGTTGGAGCGCGGTTTTCGTTTCAGGTAGAATTTTATCCCGGAGGTGATGGCGGCGGCCAGCCGTTCGTCCCGCCGGGTGGTGCTGTACAGCATCGCCATTGCTTTCAGCCGGTGCAGGTGCGCGCTTGGTTTCCAGGCGGTGCGCACGGTGTCGGCGTAGTCTACGTCCGCCCAGCTGCCGTCGTTTTGCTGCGCGTCCAGCCACTGCATGACGGTGGCTGACGGCGTTTGTTTTTCCTGAAGGATTTCATGCCGCAGGCGTAGGGCGATGGTATCGATGTCCGTGTTTCCGGCAACGGGCGCCTGCAATAACGTGGAAAATAAAATGGTGGTAAAGATCGTCATGCCGGATAAAATACGGCATTTCCCGGAGATATGCAAACGTTTGCATTGATTATTATCCCTCAAGGACCAGCCGGCAACTAACACTGTTTACACATAACGGAGATAAGCATAAAAAACGGGCCACACCTGATAGGGCTGGCCCGTTTTAGTCATATAAACTTATTGGAGGAACCCCATGAAGCTTAAGTTGATTCTCTTGTTTATTACAACTTTACAATCGTCGTTTTATTACCAAGCCCAAGCTTCTGGTGCGGCTTCAGCGGCAGCCTCATAATCCAAACTATAGGGATACATAACATCAAAAGTACCCTCGCCACTAGCCCACATCCCGCTGGTACAACCAACAACAGCGCAGCCGGTTACACCCACCAGTTCACCATTACTAATAATATCAAGATTTACGCATCCACTTGTTGGGCCACCACCGTTATCTACACATTCATCATCAAGCGCGCACATACCGTCCGCACCACCCTTAATAAATCCACCACACATACATTCATCAGGGTCAATTCCATGAGCATAACTGCCTATACTAGATAAGGGCATTCCTTTACGAATAAAGTAATACCCGTCATTGGTTGCATTATAATAAAGATCGAAGGTTTTAGCAGCTTTCACGAAATCAAAAGGATTTTGCATTCGGGACATTGTCTGAGCAATCATCTTACTTTGAATATCTTTCTCAGACATCTTAAAATACCCAAAGGCAATTGGGTTTGTACTTATAGACTTCAAACGAACTGCTGCAGCTCTTTTTTTTTCTTGTTGTTTCGAAATGCTAAATTCCTGTGTACTTTTTTTACAATTTGAAATCATAATGGTAAGGAACAATGATACTAAGGGAATGGGCTTCTTCATAAATTTTTGTTTGTGGGTTAAGAAATACGAGAAATATAAAGTTTTTATATGTTCTACTTGTGGTATTATAAACATTTCTGTGTTCGCCTAATGGCGTTCAATCCCTCGGCAGCTCGGGCCGCCGCATCAGGTATTGCGTGGCGGTAATAGCATCCATGAACGCCGCCAGCGCCCCTGCCCTTTTCCTGGTCCCAGAGCTTGCCGGACAGTACCGCTTGCTGCTGCCCGAAAGCAACGGCCGGTGCCGGGATAAATAAGATACAGGCGATAACCAGTTTGAAAGAATAGCTCATGCTAGTGACAATAACCCCGCTTTGCAGATTTCCGAATGATGCCGCAAAAATACTCAACATCAGCAGGGATGCGGGCCGGCCGCAGCGCGGGAACGGAAATTTTCCCGATCCGATCATTGGATATGCGTGGGGGTTATTTCGCGGCACCGCCCAAACAGCGGCCAGTAAAGGAGTTGGGGATTAAAACGGAAATTCCGCCGCCCGGAAGGCACGCGGAAACCCGTAAAGTTTTTCCGAATCCGATCAGGCAGCGGGCGCGGTACGGCGCCTGACGAACGATGCGGAAGGTCAAACCGCTGATCAGGCTGGAACGCGGCAGGCGCGTACGGCGCCTGACGAACGATGCGGAAGATCAAACCGTGATCAGGCTGGAACACGCCGAACGCCGCCCTTCGATCTCACGAACACCGCAACGACCGCGCTGAATACCGCGCCGGTAACCAGTCCGCCCGCCACGCCGGAAACGATATAACTTGCAATATTGAACTGCTGCACGGCCTGTTCCTGCGTAAACATGCCCGCTTTCACCGTATGCCCGATCGCATTGGCAAAATAATCCGGCGAAATAACGTAATAAGCGATCAGCGCATTGACCGGGCTCAATACCACGATCAGCAGCGTCAGCACCAGCCCGCTGACAAGCCCCTGCTTATAGGTCATATGCCCCGCGTAAAAATTCTTTTTCTTGTCCCGCAAGGCAAGCACATATATAATGATCGACGGCACCAGGATCAGCGTGGTGACCATCGGCTGGCTTTGCAGGTATTTGTCGTGCAGACCGGCCAGCTTTTCCATTGTCATCCATAAGAGGAACATGGCGGCAGATATCAATGCCCATTTGATTTCGATGTTTCTTGTTTTCATACGCCAAAAGTAGCCAGGCCGCATCACCTGTACATTGATGTATGTTAAGAAATACCAAAGCGGTTACCGGCAGCCTTTTTTTGCCAGGTCTTTCCTCACCCTGCTCAGGCTTTCGGGCGTAATGCCCAGGTAAGAGGCGATCATCCATTGGGGAACGCGAAGCGGAAGATTGGGGTACAGCTTTAAAAATTCCAGGTATCTTGCTTCCGCCGTGGCGCCCAGCAGTTGGATGATGCGCTTTTGCAGATGCCGGATGTGATTGTGCAGCGCCCGGTGATTATTTTCCCGGTAAGTCCTGCTTATCTCGGAAGCGGCATTGATAAACGTTTCGTCCATCACGATCACTTCCGAATCTTCGATGGCGTCGATAAAATATTCGCCGGACTGGTCGAAGTAGGCGCTGCTCCTGTCGCTCACCAGCCAGCCTTCGGGCGCAAAATGGATGATGTGCTCTTTTCCCTGCCCGTCGATGGTGAACTGCCGCAGCAATCCCTTTTCAACAAAAAAGATGTCCCTGCATACCTGCCCGCCGCTTATGAGCGGCTGCCCTTTGGGGAACAGCCTCGATCGGGGAACGTAAGGCAGCTGCATGATCTCCTCGTCCGTGAGACCGGCTTTGTCGTTCAGGTAGGTTTTGAAGTGATCGAATGGAAGCATGGGATTGAAAATAACCTGTTTTTTCCGAAATTTTATATATTACGCCGGTAACCTGACCTTGCAAATTGTCCGGTTGCTTTCCCCTCCTGCCGCAGCTTGAAGCCCATGACCAAACCGGTAAATATGAAAAATAAATACAGACTGCTATTGTCCTGCAGCGCAATTTTTTTCCATTCGTCCTTAGCCGCGCAACAGGTGGTGCCGCTGTACGACGGCGCCGCGCCAAACGCAAAACAGCATGCCGTCAGCGAGAAGATCGAGTACCGGAACGGCATCGAGCTTACCAGCCAGGTATCGGAACCGGTATTGACGGTTTACAAACCTTCCCCGCAAACGGCCAACGGCGTGGCGGTCATCATTTGCCCCGGCGGCGGTTATTGGGTACTGGCAACGGCTCATGAAGGAAAGGACGTGGCGCTGGCCTTCAACAAAATTGGCGTTACCGCTTTTGTGCTGAAATACCGGCTGCCCGATTCCGCGATCTGCGCCAAACCTTCAATAGCGCCCATACAGGACGCGCAACGGGCGATACTGCTGGTGCGCGGAAGAGCAGCCGAATGGAAGGTCGATCCTTCGCGCATAGGGATGATGGGGTTTTCCGCGGGCGGGCATCTGGCCGGCACGGCGGGCACGCTTTTTAACCGGTCGTACATCGATAACCCGCAAGGGCTCAGCCTGCGGCCGGATTTTTTGATGCTGATCTACCCGGTGCTGTCTTTTGTGGCGCCGTATTCGCACGAAGGTTCTTTTAAACGGTTGCTGGGGGAACAAGCCTCCCCGGACGAGCGTGTGCTGTTTTCTCCTGCGTCGCAGGTAACGGCGCAAACGCCGCCCGCATTTCTCGTGCATGCCGCCGACGATACCGGCGTACCGGCGGAAAATTCCATCGCGTTCTTTGAAGCGTTGCGGGAGAAACAGGTGCCTGCCGAGCTGCATATTTATCAAAAGGGCGGTCATGGTTTCGGGCTGGCGCTGCCGGGTAATGCGGAGAAATGGATGGAGCGGTGCGCGCAGTGGATGCGGGTGAACGGCTGGCTGGAAAAGCCGGTCATCAAAGATCACCTGTATGTAAAAGGCCGGTTCTTGCATGCCCCGGACGGCGAAAAGATCATCCTGCGCGGCGTGAATAAAATGAACGTGATAAAGGATAAGACGGGCGCATTGTCCTGCCCCGGGATCGCGAAAACAGGCGCCAACTGCGTGCGGATCATGTGGATGAAATTCGGCGGCGGCGCGCGCCCGCTGGACACGATACTCGGGAACTGCGTAAAGAACGGCCTCATCCCCATCCTCGAGCTGCACGACGCTACCGGCAAATGGGAAAAGCTGCAGGATTGCGTTTCTTTCTGGACGCAACCGGAGGTGGTGAAAGTGATCCGGAAATACCAGCGTTACATAGTCGTGAATATCGCCAACGAAGCGGGCAACCATACCGTTTCGATGAACGGCTTCAAAGACACTTACAGCGCGGTCGTTAAAAAGATGCGCAGCGCGGGCATCCGCGTACCGCTGATGATAGACGCCGCCAACTGGGGCCGCAACGAACAATACCTGCTGGAAAACGGCGTATCGTTACTGCAAAACGATCCGGAGCGGAATCTTTTGTTCTCCTGGCACATCTGGGATTCGGGCATCGCGCCGGAGCGGGTCAACAAAGCCGTGGAACGATCCATCGAAAAAGAAATCCCGCTGGTGATCGGCGAGTTTGCGCCGATGGAAGTGAAATGCAAATGCTGCATCCCTTACCTGCATATCATGAAATATGCGCACAAACGGCAGATCGGCTGGATGGCATGGAGCTGGGGGCCCGGCAACAGCGATTGCCCCGATATGGACATGACCGGCAAGGGCACTTTTGATTCGCTTCGCGGCTGGGGCAAGGAAGTGGCCCTGGATGACGCGTTCGGGATAAAAAACACTTCGCTGAAACCGCAATTCATGTACAACGTAACGATTACAGATGCGCCCCGAACTGCTGCCGGTACTGCAAAGGACTGACCTGCATCTTCGACCTGAACATTTTATAGAAGTGCGATATGTCGCCAAACCCGCTGTCAAAACAAATATCCGTGATGGTCTTGTCCGACTGGACGAGCTGCTGGGTCGCATAATTGACCCGGTATTCGATCACGGTTTCCATAAAGGTTTTGCGGGTGATACGTTTGAAGTACTTGCAAAACGCGTTTGGCGTCATATTCGCGATGGCGGCGGCTTTGTTCAATGAAATCTCTTTCCTGAAATTCTCGACGAGGTAGGCAAAGATCGGGTTGATCCGCGCCTGGTTGGCCGGCGACAGCTCCGCGATCAGGCGCTGCCTGTCCAGCAGCACGTACTCTTTCGAAACAGCCAGCTGCTGCAGTATCTCCAGCAAACGGACGAGCTTTTTAAAACTATCCCTTTCCTCCGTCAGCGCTTTTATCTGTTCATGTACCTGCGCCGGCGTTCTTTTTACGAACTGTATCCCGCTGCCGCTCCGTTGGAACAGCTTCTGAATTTTGACCAGCTCCGCTTTGGAGAAAAATCCCTCTCCCAAAAAATCAGCGGTGAACTGGATCACCACGGAACGCGCGTTCTTCACACCCGGATGCAGCTTCCAGCAATGCGGCACATCCGGGCCGAGCAATACCAGGTCGCCCTCCGAAAAATCCGCCATATTATTACCCGCGTACCGTTTGCCGCTTCCTTTTACGATCCATGTCAGCTCAAATTCCGGGTGAAAATGATATGGCGCGGCAAAACCCGTTTTCCCAAACGTTCTTACCAGGAAAGAATGATTGCCCGCAGGCTGCAGCACTTCGTAAGCGGCTTTCATTTATTGCCTTTTTTATTGTAAAATAAACATTATCGTGAAGAATGGATAAAATACCCCAATAAATGACCAATTCCGCCGTTTTTTTCCTGCCTGCGGATACGTTACTTCGTTATACAAAACTTGCCAGCATGAACACGATCCTTTCCACCCTGCCGGACTTGAATGATTTCCGGGAAATTTCGCCCGGGCAGGCCGCAGCCTTCCGCAAAAACGGGCACACCCTCGTCCCCAATGTGCTGAACGCCGCCGAAGCGGCCGCTTACCGCGATGTGATCGTGGATGCGGCCAATCAATACAATACGGAAAAACGGAAATTGGAGGAAAGGGATACGTATGGAAAAGCGTTCCTGCAGATCATGAATTTATGGCGGGTGGACGAACGGGTAAAAAAATTCGTGCTGGCGAAACGGTTTGCAAAAATAGCGGCCGACCTGATGGGCGTGCCCAACGTGCGCATCTACCACGACCAGGCCCTGTTCAAAGAGCCCGGCGGCGGCCCCACTCCCTGGCACCAGGACCAGTACTACTGGCCCGTCGATACGCCCAATACCATTACCATGTGGATGCCGCTCGTGAATATCGACGTGAACATGGGCATGCTCACCTTTGCTTCCGGATCGCACCGGAACGGGGCCGTTTTTGATTATGAAATTTCCGATGAGTCGGACGGTGCGT
>CBINIO010000149.1:0-8947 GCA_966250725.1 uncultured Chitinophaga sp. | reverse complement strand
TCTTCGCCGGCATCCGCACGGACGAGATGGTGGTGCTCGCCAACGACCAGATATCGCTGAACGAGCAGAACTATAAAGAAACCGACGTGGTGGCAAGGCTGGAATACGTGCACGACAACGTGCTGAACCCCGCGATCAATATTTATAAAGGCACGCGGTACAAGATCTACGCCGACCTGATGTCGCAGATCAAAAGCAACCGAAACACGCTGTTCAACGAAGTGACGCCTAAAGGTAAATTCACCTACAACATGGGCATCGACGCAAGGCATTATGTGGAGATCCACCGGAACTTCATCTGGGCCACACGTTTTGCCGCAGACCTTTCATGGGGCAGCCGCAAGCTGATCTACTTCCTCGGCGGCGTGGACAACTGGCTGCTGAAACCAGACATTTACACCAACCGCCAGCCCAACCCGGACAACTACGCCTACCAGACGCTGGCGGTGAACATGCGCGGTTACAAACAGAACATCCGGAACGGTAACAACGTGATGCTGGTGAATACGGAACTTCGTTTGCCCGTGCTCTCCACGTTCATCGACAAACCCATCAACTCCGCGTTCCTGCGCAACTTCCAGCTGACGACCTTTGTGGACATCGGCACCGCCTGGAACCAGAAGCTGTCTTTCAAAGACGCGAACTACACCACTTACACCGATCCCGAAGGCGTGATCGTGAGGATCAAGGAAGGTTTCCTGGGGCCGTTCGTAGGCGGTTACGGTTTTGGCGCCCGCACCACCCTGCTGGGTTATTTCCTAAGGCTCGACGCGGGCTGGCCGATGACAGGCTTCTTCCGCGGGAAGCCGCTGCTGACCTTCGCGATGGGTGTTGACTTTTAATTGTTTTACCATCGATAAAAAAAGCGGTTGCCTCGGATGAGCGCAGCCGCTTTTTTGCTTGGGCTACAACGCCATCAATTTCGGCAGCAATATCAGCCCGCCCACAACGACCGCCGCAGCAGCCGCCACCAGCACCGCGCCTGCGGACACGTCCTTGATCCATTTTACTTTGGGATGGATCTCCGGCTGCACATAATCCATAATTTTTTCGATAGCCGTATTGAGCATTTCCGTGATCCAGACCATCGCGATCACGAGGGCGAGCAGCGCCCATTCGGCGGCGGAGCAGCCCAGCCAGGCGGCCAGGCCAATTGCGGCCGCGGTAGCCACTGCGTGGATGCGCCCGTTGGATTCGCTGCGGAGGACCAGGCCGAGGCCGTTAAAAGCATGCCGGATGCCGAAGAAACGCTTTTGAACAGACATATGCCTCGTTTTGGTGAAAGGAATGCGGCGGTTACTGGTTAAACTTTATCATGGCTTCCAGCGCGGCAAGGTGGCCCTTGAAGGCTTTTTCGCCGGCTTTGGTAATGGAATAGGTGGTGTTGGTCTTTCGGCCGATGAAACCTTTATGCACTTTGATATAAGCATTCTCCTCCAGCGTGGAGATATGGGAGGCAAGGTTGCCGTCCGTTACTTCCAGCAGCTCCTTCAGGTCGTTGAAGCTCACTTCCTCGTTCATGTTCACCATCAGCACGCTCATCACCCCCAGCCGGATGCGGCTTTCAAATATTTTATTCAGGTTACCGATCGGATTCATGCCAGTAGATTTAAGCTGCGGGTTTTCTTTCGTACTTCCACCACATAATGATCCCGTAAAGGATGTGCATCACCCCGAAGCCAAGCACCCAGAAAAACAGGCCGTTATAGAGGTTGAACAGCGCCACCACCCCGATCAGCACCTCAAGGTAACCAAGATAACGGATATCCGTGACCGTATATTTGCTGGCGTTTACCAGTCCCAGCCCGTAAAAAACAAGACAGGCGGGCGCGGCCAGCCCGGCGTAGCCGTTGTACAGGAGACCGGTGATGAACAGGCCGCCGGCAAACAGGGGAACGGCGAGGTTGACGATCACTTTACGCGCGGTAGCGTCCCAAACGGGCAGCCCGGCCGCCCGGGCCTTGCGCCAGGTAAAATAAAAACCCAGGCTCAAAGCGGCTGCCAGCACGGCGGCGGCTATAAGCACCAGCTGCAGGATCAGCGTAGTGTTCCCTGGCGCCGCGCCGTAAGCGGAGGCGTCGCCCGCGCCGTAGGCAGGCGCATTGCCGGCTATGGAAGAGACCGCCGCGCCGCTCAGCAGGTTGCCCGCGAACCAGGCGCCGATGAGCGCGCTCACGCCGGCGCCCACGCCACCCAGGCCGCTGAGGGACATGAACCTCGTGGAACGTTCCATGATCCGTTTGATATCATGAAGGGTATCAAGGTGTTGTTGCTCGTTCATAAAAGCACTTTGTGAGCCAAAGTTATATCTTTTGACGAGAAACTGGCATGTTATTGTATTGTATCGGTAGGGTTAATTTTTGTTATAAAACTGTCCCTTTTAAACAGCCTTTCGTCTTATTAGGACGAAAATCTCTAATTTGCTTCGTGTATGACCGGCCGGAAACGAACCATAGCTTTAGTTATTTGCATCATCAGCTTCTTACCTCTCAGTGCTCAGTACAAGATCAGCGGTAAAGTAAAAGACGCGCATACCCAGGAACTGATCCCTTTTGCCACGCTTCAGTTTGTTGGCACCAACACCGGTATGGTCACCGACGCGGAAGGCTCGTACGTGTTCGACCTCCCCGCCGTCCCCGCGGATTCGCTGATGGTAAGAGTGATGGGGTACCAGCGCACCGTGCTCCCGGTAAACCGCAGCGCAAGGGAACAAACGATCGACTTCGAGATCACCCGCGGCGACGTGGCCCTCAAACAATACGAAATAAAAGCCAACGTAAATTTCGCGCTCATCCTTCTCCGCCAGATCATCCGCCGCAAACCGGAAAATAATTACGACCGCCTCGACAATTACCGCTACTAGATCTATAACAAGCTCGATCTGGACATCAAGAACCTCAATAACGCCAAACTTTCAAAGAACCTTTTTACAAAACCGTTTTCCTTCATACTCAAGAACATCGACAGCACCTCGGAAACAAAACCTTTCCTCCCCGTATTCCTCACGGAAAGCATTTCCGATTATTATTTCCAGCGCAGCCCCAGAAAAACCAAAGAGATCATCAAGGCTTCCCGCACCTCGGGGCTGGACAACGAAAGCGTGTCCAAATTCCTCGGCGGCATGTACCAGAACATCAATGTGTACGACAACCACATCCCCGTGTTCGACAAGAGCTTTGTAAGCCCCATCAGCAACAGCGGCGCGATGTATTACAAATACCGCATTACGGACACGCAGTATATCAACTCGCAGCGTTTCATCAAGATGAATTTCCAGCCTCGCAGGAAAGGCGAAAACGCATTCGTCGGTGAAATGTGGGTGCAGGATTCCACCTACGCCATCCAGAAAATGAGCATGGCCGTGCCCGGCGAAGCCAACATCAACTTCGTGCGCAGGATCAGCATGGTGCAGGAATACAAGCCCTTCGCGGACAGCAGCGGCTGGTTCCTCGCCAAAGACAAGTTCATCGTCGATTTCTGGACGCCGGGCGTCAATCCCACGAAAACCATGGACTTCATCGGCCGCAAAACCACCACTTATGAAAATGTGTTGGTGAACGATACTTCCGTCTCCAATCTTTTCGCGGAAAAACGATACCCGGAAAACATCGTGCTGACGGACAGCGCGCGCTCCCGCCCGGAATCCTTCTGGGAAAACGCCCGCCACGAAGGTCTCAGCAAAAACGAACGGTCCATTTACAGGATGGTGGACACGCTGCAGAAAATGCCGCTGTTCCAGAAATACTCCAACACCATCCGCTTCCTGGCGACCGGTTACAAATCTTTCGGCATGATCGAATGGGGCCCGTACTGGTACCTGTTCTCACAAAACCGGCTGGAAGGTTTCCGCACCCGCATCGACCTGGGCACCACGCCCAAATTCAACAAGGACCTTTACCTCAACGGATACCTCGCGTACGGTTTCTCCGACCAGCGGTTCAAAGGCAAGTTCTCCGCCCTCTGGCTGCTCAAAAGACACCCGCGCATGTACGTATACGGATCGTTCGTGCGCGACCTGGACAATGGCGCCAATTATTACGACGAAGTGGGAACGGACAACATCTTTTCCCTCGCCATCCGCAAACCCGGCATCCCGCAGAAGTTCATGCTGATCGACGAAAAACGCGCGGAGTTCTACAAGGAATATTTCTCCGGCTTTTCCCATCACCTGTCCGTCATCCACAAACAGTTCCTCCCCTTCGCGCCGCTGCCCACCGGCAGCTTCTTCCCGCATAACGGCAACGGGCTGGACCCGATGACCAATATGGAAGTGGCCGTAAAGCTGCGGTACGCATTCCGCGAAGAATTCCTCGAAGGCAATTATTACCGCTTCAGCCTCGGCAGCAAATACCCCATCGTGGAATTAAAATATTCCCTCGGGCTGAAGGGCGTGCTGAAAAGCAGCTACAATTACCAGAAAGCGGCCGTCACCGTTTCCGACTACGTAAAAACGCCGCCCTTCGGACAGATCTACTACAACTTCTTCGCCGGCAAAATATTCAGCAACGGCGCATTGCCTTACACCCTGCTGGAAATACACCCCGGCAACGAGATCTACTACTACAACAAATACGCGTTCAACATGATGAACCGCTACGAGTTCATCAGCGACCAGTACGCCGGCTTCAACATCGAGCATACCATCGGCAGCGGCATTTTCAACTACATCCCGCTGGTGAGGAAGCTGAAGTTCCGGCAGTTCTGGACGGCCAAAGGCGTGATCGGCAGGCTCAGCGATGACAACAAGGCGCTGAACCTCAATGCAGGCTACCCTTTCAAAACGCTGCAGGGCAACCCTTACATCGAACTGGGCACGGGCGTGGAAAACATCTTCAAGTTCCTCCGCGTGGATTTCGTGTGGAGGGTGGCGCCCAAACCCTTGCCCAACGAGCCGCGCGAAAAAAGGTTCGGGATATTCGGCAGCTTCAGGCTGCAATTCTAAACAATGGATAAAAGGCCGCTCAACGGCGCTGCTCAAGCATCTGCTGCTGAAAGTCCAGCTGCATCTGCATCATCTGCTGCACGGCTTTGTTGCTCGACTGCAACAGCTCGTCCAGCTTCCAGAAAATTTCCTTGTAATACTTCAGTAATTCATACAATAACAGCTTGTCTTTCCTGAAATACTCCACCAGCGCCGTCAGGTCCTGCAGCGGCGGCAGCTGGCCGCGGGAACGCGGTACGTCCCACTCGCCGAATATTTCGGAATAATGTACCCCCAATATTTCCGCTATCTCCATCCATCGGCCGAGCGTGATCCGTTTTACATCGCCGCGCTCGATATTGCCGTAAGCCGTCGTACCGATATTTAACCGTTGTGCCACATACTCCTGCGTATAATTCCTTGATTCCCTCAACCTGCGTATCCTCGGGCCAACATTCCGTTCCTTCATGTATCGTGTATCGTTGATGCGGCTAACAATCCTCCATGAGAATAAAATTAGCAGATTGAGAATCTGCCACCAAAACTTTGAATGCGCCGCTGATATATTCTCAAGCGACGCAACAGGTGATCTTCCAAAACGTGAGATCGTTTTTCAAAAAAGTACCTCCTCAAGCCCCAGCCACAAAAAAAATGCGGCCCTCAAGCCGCATCCATATCATCCTGCAAACAAATCCTACTTCAAAAACCGCCTCCCTATCCACCAGAATACCAGCGCCCCCGTTGCCGCGCCCACACCGTCCGCCAGCAGATCGTACAGGTCAAAGCTCCGGTTCGCAACCAGGTATTTCTGGATGAACTCTATCGCCAGCCCGTACAACGTGGCCGCCAGCACAAGCAGCAGCAGCGCCCGTTTGCTCACAACGCCCTTCTGCCGGTAATACCCGTACGCCAGCAGCACCACCGTGCTGCCGAACAGCACGAAATGCACCACCTTGTCGATATGCATCTGGTCAAAAATCGACGCCTTCGGGATCGCCGAGCCGGGAAGCGTGCATAAAAAAAGAATGAGAATGATCCATCCCACTGCTGGCAGATAATACCGGACCATTCTCATGCTTAGCTTATTGTTCGTATTGAGTTCATTCATCGTTTATTCTCCTACTAACGCCTTGTAGTCGTCTGCGCTCAGCAGCCCGTCCACATCAGCGGGGTTTTTCACCTGGACCTTCACCATCCAGCCTTCGCCGTACGGATCGGTGTTCACCAGTTCAGGACTGTTTTCCAGCGCGGGGTTCACTTCCTGCACCGTCGCCGCAACGGGAAGGAACAGGTCGGACACGGTTTTTACCGCTTCCACCGTACCGAAGATCTCTTCGGCGTTCAGCGATTTGCCCACCGTGGTGATGTCCACGAACACGATGTCGCCCAGCTCGCGCTGTGCAAATTCAGTAATGCCCACGGTTGCCGTGGTTCCTTCTAACAATACCCATTCGTGGTCTTTTGTGTAACGCAGTTGCGACGGAAAGTTCATGTCAAGTTTGATTTTGAGCGGTAAAAATAAAGATTGCGCCCGGAATAATAAAAACTTCTTGCCCCGGAATATGTTAAAATTCAATGATTAAAATAGCAGGAACTTCTTTTTCAGCCTGATCTTCATCCGCACGTCCCGCAAAGGCCGGTTCCTCCCGTCGGTTTTTACGGCGGCGATGCTGTCTATCACGTTCAGCCCTTTCACCACTTCGCCGAAAACCGTGTAGTTCTGGTCCAGGTGCGGCGCTCCGCCGATGGTCTTATACACTTCCCGCTGGTCCACCGGCAGCTTGCGCCCGCCCAGCCGGGTTTGCTCGAGCGTATCCAGCTGCCCGTCCGTGAATTTTTTTCCCTGCACGATATAGAACTGGCAGCCGTCGCTGGCTTTGGCCGGGTTGTTGTCTCTCGCCGCGGCCAGCACGCCTTTTTTGTGATACAGGTCCAGCCGGAACTCGGCGGGAATCGTATAGCCCACACCGCCATTGCCCAGCGGGGCGCCGGCCGCGGCCCTTTTTGAGTCCGGGTCGCCGCCCTGGATCATAAAATGCGCGATCACGCGGTGGAACAGCAGGCTGTCGTAAAAATGCCTCTTTACCAGTTTGATAAAATTGTCGCGGTGCAGCGGCGTCTGATCGTACAGCCTGATCGTCATCGTGCCGTAATCGGTGATCACCTTTACTTTGCGGTTGCGCTGCGCGCTGGCCGAAAGGCAAACGAAGGTCAGCATTACCGCCAGGATCGTTTTTTGCATGTGGTATTTGGGTTGGGTGTCGGCTTCGGGTTCGGCCCCGGGCTTGGGTTGCGTCGCACTCTTCAGCGGCGGGAGCCCTTTTCGGCCTATTCTTCGAAATAAGCGATAATATGCTCTTTCAGGAACCGCTCCTGTTCTTCCAGCCCCATTTTCGGAACGGGCTGCACTTCCTTGAAATGCGGCCACCCGTCCTTATCGCGGCCCTCGGCCTCGAAGTACCCGCTCTGGCTCAGCAGCGAGCATACCGCGATGTGCATGAGGTCCTGCTTCTGTTCCTTCGTGAATTTTTTTTTCGGGCTGTTCAGCTCCTGTATGCCTATCAGCAGCAGCAATGCCTCCATGTTCGGCGTCTTGCCGAAACGTTCGGTGAGCATGTCTTCCACCTGTTTCCATCTTTTATCGAAATCTTCCTTGTCCATTGGCCGGTTTTTATGATTTTGCCGTTCATGGCATACGTATTGCAGCCTCAAACGGACAACAAATGTACGGTTTACATAAAAAATTGATGTAAATATCAAACCGCTTTCTTAAATTGGAATTTTTTGTAACCCATATCTGCTTACCGGGGAAGCTGTTCAATCGCCTCTTTTAACAGCATTTTAACGGCGCGGTTCCCGCTCTGGCACTGGGTTTTAATGTGTAAAACGCTAATTTAGCAGCCTTGAATCGTAATTACATGGAAAATACATCGTACGACATCCGTCAACTCAACGACAAGATCCACCAGGCCAGCGCATTCGTAGACCTCCTCAACATGGAGATCAACAAAGTGATCGTCGGTCAGAAATACATGGTAGAACGCCTGATGATCGGCTTGCTGGCGCAGGGCCACGTGCTGCTGGAAGGTGTTCCGGGATTGGCCAAAACACTGTCCATCAAATCGCTGTCGTCCGCCATCAACGCGCGTTTTTCACGCATCCAGTTCACGCCCGACCTGCTGCCCGCCGACGTGGTAGGTACGATGATCTACAACCAGCAGCGCAACGAGTTCATGGTGCGCAAAGGCCCTATCTTCGCCAACTTCATCCTCGCGGACGAGATCAACCGCGCCCCCGCGAAAGTGCAGAGCGCCCTGCTGGAAGCCATGCAGGAAAAACAGGTCACCATCGGCGACACCACTTTCAAGCTGGAAGAGCCTTTCCTGGTGCTGGCCACGCAGAACCCCATCGAGCAGGAAGGCACCTACACGCTGCCTGAAGCGCAGGTGGACCGTTTCATGCTGAAGGTCGTGATCGGTTATCCGACCAAAGAAGAAGAACGTCACATTATCCGTCAGAACCTGCAGCCGGACGGGCAGGCCACGATCAATCCCGTGGTGCACCCGCAGGACATTCTCGAAGCCCGCAAGCTGGTGCGCCAGGTGTACATGGACGAAAAGATCGAACAATACATCATCGACGTGGTGTTCGCCACGCGCAATCCCGACGATTACAAGCTCGGCAAGCTGAAGCCGCTCATCGCTTACGGCGGTTCGCCCCGCGCTTCCATCAACCTCGCGCTGGCTTCCAAGGCATACGCCTTCACCAAACGCAGGGGATATGTGATACCGGAAGACGTGCGGAGCGTTTGCTTCGACGTCATGCGCCACCGCGTGGGCCTCACCTACGAAGCCGAAGCGGAGAACGTGACCAGCGAGAACATCCTCAGCGAGATACTCAACGCCGTGGAAGTGCCCTGAGCCGTGAATTAAAACCTGCAACAACATGGAGACTTCAGAAATACTCAAGAAGGTCCGCCAGCTCGAAATAAAGACGAAAGGCCTCACCAATCACATCTTCGCGGGC
>CBINIO010000148.1:0-8955 GCA_966250725.1 uncultured Chitinophaga sp. | reverse complement strand
ATGAAATGCTGGTGCTGCAGGCGGAAGCGAGCTGGGAAATTTGGAACGGGTAAGCCGTAAAAAACGGTTCTTAACCCTTCGGCTTTATCATATAATACATACAGGTCGTAAAAAAATTCCGCACGAAAGGAATCCCCGTCATCCAGCCGAACTGCTCCCTGGGCTTGAGATTGAACTTGTATTTATAGATAGGATTAATGAGGTAATATTTGCGCTGCGTGATATCGTACCCCGTTTCCTTCACGATCTTTTCGAACCGCTCGATGGAAATGCCCGTATCCACCAGTTCCATCAGCTCCTGTATGGTGGCCCGGCTTTCGCCGGCGGCTTTCAGCAGGCCGCGGTAGAGCGGTCGGGGTAAAAGATGGATGTAGGGGAGGAAGCTGAGCACCTTGCTTTGGCAGATCTGCTGGTGGCCGCCGTGGGGCATGTACCAGGGCGGGAAGCCGAAGTACACCTGTCCGCGCGGGCTGAGCAGCTCTTTCAGGTAAGCGATCAGTTTAGGTTGATCGGGGATGTGCTCGATGGCGTCCTTCAGAATGATGATATCGAACGCGTGACGGAACTCGCCGAAAAAATCCACGTCATAAATATTTTTAGCGATCAGCCGCAGCTGCCCGTTATCGACGTAGTTACCGAGAAAACCTTTCGCCAGCTCGATGCGTTCGGGCCAGAGGTCCACGCCCACGCACTCGCAGCCCTGTGCCAGGAACGGGGCGAGCACGCCGCCTTCGCCGCAGCCGATCTCCATTACGCGGAGGCCCCGCAGGTCCGGGAACTCCCGGGCGATGAAAGGCAGTACGTAATTCCCTGAATTCTCTACCTGCTGCTGGTAGCGCAGGTTGGCGTCTGTATGTTGCGGTAATGACATGCGATGTTGCTAAAATTCCGTGAAAATAGAATTATTTTTCCAAGAGTTCCTGTACCGGCCGCTGCAATTGTTCCTTTCCTTATTTTTGGAATGGTTTTAGCCTATGAAAAACATGCTGAGAACGATTTTCCTGATCTTACTGGCGCTTCCCGCCGCCGCGCAGCAAAAAAATGTGGCGTACGTTACGGCCGTGTACGATTCCGGCGCTGTGGCAGAACTGTACAGCACTACGCCCATCGGGCTGATCGTGACGTATACCGACAGCACCCGGCAAAAAACGACCGGTCTGCTGAAAGGCGACCTGCGCTGGAACCAGGTGAAAGTGGAAACGCCCTACGGCGAATGCCGCAACGGGGTGCTGCGTTTTAACCGCAACGCCATCAGGCCGGACAATTACCGCATGCGGCTGTTGGTTACGCTGGCAGCGCAGCCGGGGAAGCAGCATGAAACTTACCTCCAGCTGCCGTTCCTCACCGCCATCCGGTTCAACCATTATGCCGACAGCCTGAAGCGGGGCATTCACTTTTATCTCAACGTGGAAGGCATTTACAACAGCGGCCGCATTTACCCGCTTGACACTTCGCGGGTACGGCTGTATGCGGACAAAGGAAAAATAATCGGGCAGGACCTGCTGATACCGCAGGGCGACAGCCTGACGCGCAGCATTTCCGTAAAAGCCGTTTACCGCGGCAATTCCGCTATCAACGCGGCTTCCGTGGTGCCGGTCAAGCAGCTTCCCGACGACGAGTCGCTCATCATCCAGGACGTGCGCGACGTGTATAAAAAGCGGCGGGGGAAACGGCGGAACGACTGATCCGAAAAACAGCCGTGGAATAATTTGCAAATTCGTGCGCATTGATTTACCTTTGCAACGGCAAGTCTTATACGACCAGCTCCTGCTGAACTCCCCCAGGACAGGAATGTAGCAAGGGTAGGCGGTTGTAGCGGTGCGATATAAGTAACTTGCCATTTTTTTTTCCTTTATGGTAAGTTTCTCTCCTTTTAATTTCCGAAATTAGTTTGTTGGTTTGTTTGAATTGCCCGGAATGTTCGGAGATGGGCGCCATGTATTTATTTAACAACAAGCAAAAAACACGCACAATATGAAATTCTTTATCGATACGGCTAACCTGGCGCAGATCCAGGAAGCGCACGACCTGGGCATTTTGGACGGCGTTACCACCAATCCTTCGCTCATGGCCAAGGAAGGGATCAAAGGCGAAGCGGCCATCATGAAACATTATGAAGCCATCTGCGAAGTGGTGGAAGGCGACGTAAGCGCCGAGGTATTATCTACCGACTTTAAAAGCATCGTGGAAGAAGGCAAGAAACTGGCCGCGATCCATCCGAATATCGTAGTAAAAGTGCCGATGATCAAAGACGGTGTGAAAGCCATCAAATGGTTCACCGAAAACGGCATCCGCACCAACTGCACCCTCGTATTCTCCGCCGGACAGGCCATCCTGGCCGCCAAAGCCGGCGCGGCGTATGTGTCCCCGTTCATCGGCCGTATCGACGACAGCAACTGGGACGGCATCGAGCTGATCGCGCAGATCGCGCAGATCTACAGCATCCAGGGTTTCAAAACGGAGATCCTGGCGGCTTCCATCCGCAACGCGCTGCACATCGTAAAATGTGCCGAAAACGGCGCCGATGTTTGCACCTGCCCGCTGGATTCCATCCTCGGACTGCTGAAGCACCCGCTGACTGACATCGGCCTGGCGAAGTTCCTGGAAGATGCGAAGAAAATGTAAGCGACGTTATTATCTTATATGAAAGCCATCCTTCGGGGTGGCTTTTGTTTTTTGAATCGTCGTTGGCCGGTTATAACACCAACCTCTTCTTCCCCTTTCAAATCCTTTCGATCTTCCCTGTACCGCATTCCTCCCGCGAAGCCCAAGCCCCGTAAGCGTCCCCAAATCTTTTTGCCCCCATTTTTCCCTTCCCCGAAATTTTTTTTACTTTTAATTTATTACATGTATCTTACTACCTCGTAAAGCAAGGTACCACGTTTAACTATACTTAAATCACTAAAATAGCCAGAACACTTTCGATGGAAGCAAAATTCATTATGGCCCTCGACCAGGGAACCACCAGCTCCCGCGCTATCATTTTCGACCGTGCAGGGAACATTGTAGCCGTAGCGCAGAAAGAATTTAAACAGATCTATCCCCAGCCGGGATGGGTGGAGCACGATCCCAACGAGATCTGGTCTACCCAGGCAGGCGTAGCCGCCGAAGTGATCGTAAAAGCCGGCACCACCGGCGACCAGATCGCCGCCATGGGTATTACCAACCAACGCGAGACCACCATCGTGTGGGACCGCGCCACCGGCAAACCGCTGTACAACGCCATCGTATGGCAGGACCGCCGCACCGCCGCCTATTGCGACGAGCTCCGCGCGAAAGGTCTTGCCGAGAACATCCGTTCCAAAACCGGCCTGATCGTAGACGCTTATTTTTCCGGCACCAAAGTGAAATGGATACTGGATAACGTGGAAGGCGCCCGCAAAAAAGCCGAAGCCGGCGAGCTGGCATTCGGAACCGTGGACACCTGGCTGATCTGGAACTTCACAAAAGGCAAGCTGCATGTAACCGACGTGAGCAACGCGTCACGCACCATGCTGTATAATATTCACACACAGGAGTGGGACAAGGACCTGCTGGAGCTGATGGGCATCCCCGCCTCCATGCTGCCCGACGTACGGCCTTCCAGCGAAGTGTACGGGCATACGGAAGCCACGCTTACGCCCTTTGAAATTCCCATCGCGGGCATCGCGGGCGATCAGCAGGCCGCGCTTTTCGGCCAGATGTGCATCGAGCCCGGCATGGTGAAAAACACCTATGGCACCGGCTGCTTTATGATGCTGAACACCGGCGAAAAAGCGATCACTTCCACCCACAACCTGCTTACCACCATCGCATGGCGCATCGGCAACACCACGCATTACGCGCTGGAAGGCAGCATCTTTATCGGCGGCGCCGTAGTACAGTGGCTGCGCGACGGGCTGGGCATCATCCGCCATTCCGCTGACGTGGAACCGCTGGCCGCACAGGTAAAAGATACGGACGGCGTGTACCTCGTACCCGCGTTCGCCGGTCTGGGCGCGCCGCACTGGAACCAGTACGCACGCGGCACCATCGTAGGCATGACGCGCGGCACCAAAGACGCGCACATCGCCCGCGCCGCGCTGGACAGCATCGCTTACCAGACCATGGACGTGCTGAAAGCCATGGAAGCGGATGCCGGTCTGAAAATACAGGAACTGCGCGTGGACGGCGGCGCTACCGCCAACAACCTGCTTATGCAGTTCCAGGCGGACATTCTGGAAACACAGGTGGTGCGCCCGAAAGTAACGGAAACCACCGCGCTGGGCGCCGCTTATCTCGCCGGCCTCGCAACGGGCTTCTGGGACAGCATCGATACCATCCGCAAACAATGGCAGGAGGACGCGACGTTCAAACCTTCTATGCCGGCCGAACAAAGAACATCCCTCACCAAAAACTGGCAGCGCGCCGTAAAAGCCGCGAAAGTTTGGGCAGACGAACAATAATCCTTCACTGAAATACAGAACCACTATGTCAATTTTCCTGGCAGAACTTATCGGAACCGCCCTGCTGATCATCCTTGGCGACGGGGTGGTGGCCAACTGCGTATTGAACAAAAGCAAAGGACAGAACGGCGGATGGATCGTGATCACCATGGGATGGGCCATGGCCGTATTTGTAGGCGTATTTGCCGTGGGGGCCTATAGCGGCGCTCACCTCAATTCCGCCGTAACGCTGGCGCTGGCCGTTACCGGGGCCGTTCCCTGGGAGCAGGTGCCCGTGTATATCGCCGCGCAAATGCTCGGCGCGTTCGTCGGAGCCTGTATCGTGTATTTTTCCTATAAACAGCATTTCGACGTTACGGACGACGCGAACGGCAAGCTCGCCGTTTTCTGCACCGCGCCGGCCATCCGCAGCACTATTCCCAACCTGGTGACGGAGATAGTGGGGACTTTTGTACTCATTTTCGGCGTGTTTTACATTGCAAAGGGAGAAGTGAACCTGGCGAAACTCGAAGGCTTGCCCGGCGATTGGGCTTCACTGCATTCCATACCGGTGGGCCTGGGAGCGGTGGACGCTTTGCCGGTGGCCCTGCTGGTACTGGCGATCGGCCTTTCGCTCGGCGGTCCTACCGGTTATGCCATCAACCCAGCCCGAGACCTCGGGCCGCGCATCGCGCATGCTATCCTGCCCATCAAAGGCAAAAGGGACAGCGACTGGGGTTATGCGTGGATACCGATCGCAGGCCCGATCATCGGCGCATTGCTGGCGGCGGCGCTGCATATGGCGATAAAATAACCGGATTCTATAAACTGAAGATTATCAGAACGGGCTGTATCGGGAAGAACGATACGGCCCGTTTTGTTTTCAAATCTTTCATTTTATACTGAAAGTTTTGTACTTTTGAGAAATATTCCGATGGTATGGCATTTGTGACCAGAAGTGTTGTACTATCCTAAAACACACAAGTCATGATACAACCGAACATTCCGGACACAGACCTTCCCCGGGTCGTAATCGTTGGCGGCGGATTTGCGGGCATTAACCTGGCGAAAGCCCTGAAAAGGGCGCCGGTCCAGGTGGTGCTGCTGGACAGGAACAACTATCACCTTTTTCAGCCCCTTTTGTACCAGGTAGCCACGGCCGGCCTGGAACCGGACAGCATCGCGTTCCCCCTGCGGGGCATTTTCAAACGCCAGAAGAACTTCGTTTTCCGCATGGCGGAAGTAAAACATATCAACCGTGAGCAGAACATACTCGAAACCAATATCGGCGATATCCGGTATAATTACCTCGTGCTCGCCACCGGCAGCAATACCAACTTTTTCGGCAACAAAATGATAGAGGAACATGCCATCGGCATGAAATCGCTGATAGAAGCCGTGCAGATCAGGAATTACGTGCTGAAACAATTTGAAGAATCGCTGCTGCTGAAAAACGAGACGGAGATCCGCCCGAAGCTCAACTTCGTGATGGTAGGCGGCGGCCCCACCGGCGTTGAGCTGGCGGGTGCGTTCGCAGAGCTGAGAAAATACATCCTTCCCAAAGATTACCCGGAGCTGCCGCTTCACCTGATGAACATTTACCTGGTGGAAGCCGGCCCGCGCGTGCTGGCCTCCATGTCCGAGGAAACCAGCCGGAAAACCCTCGCCAGCCTGGAACATATCGGCGTAAAAGTACTGACGAACATCGCGGTGAAAGATTATGACGGCAAAAACCTGCTGCTCAGCAACGGCGATGTGATAGAAACGCAGTCTTTGTTATGGTCCGCCGGCGTAAAGGGCATGGCCCTCAGCGGACTGCCGGAAGGCTCGCTGCTGCCCAACGGCCGCGTGAACGTGAACGACGTGAACCTTGTAAACGGCACCAGCAATGTCTACGCGATCGGCGACATCGCGCAGCTGGTCAACGACGAACGTTTTCCCAAAGGTTATCCCATGGTGGCGCAGGTGGCTATGCAGCAGGGCAAGCAGCTGGGTAAAAATATTATTTCCAGCCTAAAGGGCGGCAGCCTGAAACCGTTCAAATACACCGACCTGGGCAGCATGGCGACCATCGGCCGCAACCGCGCCGTAGCGGAATTCGCCAAAATACGCCTGAGCGGTTACATCGCCTGGGTAGCCTGGATGATCGTGCACCTGATGAACCTGATGGGTTTCCGCAACAAGCTGGTGGTGCTCATTAACTGGAGCTACCGTTACCTCACCTACGACCGCGGCACCCGCATCATCATCAAACGCGGCGCGGCAAACATCGTGAAGCTGCGGCAAAGCGTCTACCAGGCCGATCCGCTGACACCTTAACGGGGAGGTATATACGGAGCGCCGCTACCGCATCCGGTTGATCAGCGAATTCATCCTCAATTGCCCCACCAGCTCGTCGTTGCGCGCGCCGAGGGCTTTGTAGTACACCAGCACGGTGTACGAATTTTCCGTTTCCCACCAGTTGCCTTCCGTCAGCTCCGTGCTGAACTGGTTGTTGGTTTTGTCGATCAGGCCGTATACGTAATTGTAATATCCCTGCTTGAGGAACAACGCGCCTTCATAAGCCTGCTTGGCGCCGTTCCAGGTCATTTTGCTGAAGTCGTTGCACTCGTAGTCCGTCAGCTGGCCGAAGATATACATATCATACCCGGCGTAGGGTTCTTTCATCGGGAAAGTAAAATCCACCCGCGCGTAATCGCCCTCGAAATTCGGGTCGTAATCTTCTATGGTCGCGGGATAGAACATCCCGTTGATGTCTTTCAGGTATTGATACACGGCATTGTCCCTCGGGAAGTCGGGCATCACGTGCACATCGGTGCCGTTGCGTTTGTAGTCGGTTTTCGCGACCCGTTCGGTCTGCAGCCGGAAGCTGCGGAGGTCCACCCAGCGCCATTCGCGCATGGCGGGAAAGATGCAGTCCTGCTCGGCGTTGTATTCGATCACATCGCCTTTGATGAACATCGGTTTGATATTGCTCACCGCGTTGTCCCAGCGGAAATTCTGCATGATCACGATCTTCAGCTGCTCGAACGGGTTCTGGAGGTTGAGCCCTTTCGTATTTACCTGCACGTTGATCTTCTGGCTGTTTTTGAAAAGTTTGGGATTGGTGGGCTGGGAGATCCAGCCGGTAACGCCGGCCCTGTTATTGATCACCATCAGCCTGCGCGTGAAGGCGAGGCGCGTGGTATCGCCGTCGAGGTAAACTTTCAGGATATAATTGCCGGCGCGCGTAGGCTGGCAGGTTTTGTTGGGAATGCTCACCTTGTAGTGCACATATTTTTGCAGCGCGATGCTGGAGAAGCGGTAATCCCTGATCTGGTTTTCCGAAAAACCGCGGAGGTATTCGATGGTATTGAGCTGGGCGGGCGTCCAGTCGGCGTTGCAGAGTACGAGGGTATAATAGTATGTGCGCACTTCGTTCATCAGGTCGTCGAAATGCAGCTCAAGGGTTTCCCCGCTGTTGAGCGCAATGATGGGAAGCCCCGAATAGTCTCCGGGCGGGGTGAACTTGACCGTTCTGATGTTCTGATGATAAATATGATCCGGGGTTATGCTGTTTACCTGGGCTTGTACATCAGTGAAAACGAACATCGCGGCAACGGCGAAGCATGCAAGTGCAAGTGTCCTCATAAGTGTAATTTACAATGAATTTCTAAATTCTTAAATTGCACCATGCGCGTATCCATGTTCATCGCCGGAAAGATCGCCTTCAACCGGTTCTCTTCCTTCACCAGGTTCATCATCAATATTGCCCTGGCCGCCACGGCCTTCAGCGTGGCGATCATGATACTCGCCACCGCGATGATCAACGGTTTCCAACAGGTCATTTCCCAGAAGATCTTCAGCTTCTGGGGCCACATGCACGTGACCCAGTACCAAATAAACGCCGGGCCCCTCGCGGAACAAACGCCTTTCCCGCAGGACCCCGCTTTCCGCAAAAAGGTCACCGCCCTGCCCATTGTAACGGAAGTGAACGAGTTCGCCACCAAATCGGTGATCGTAAAAAAAGGCAGGGAAACGGAAGGTATGATCTTCAAAGGCATCGGTCCGGACAGCAAGCCGGAATTCCTGCAGGAAGGCCGCCCCATCAGGTTTGCGGACAGCGGTTATGCCTCGGAGGTGATCGTGTCCGCCAGCACCGCCGCGCTGCTGAAGCTGAAGCTGAACGACGCGGTGATCGTGTATTTCGTGCGGGGCGACGGGTTGCCGCCGCGCGCGCGCAAGCTCACCATCTGCGGCATTTACAAAACCGGCATCGAAGAATACGACAAAACCTACATCGTAGGCGATATCGACCTGATCCGGCGGCTGAACGACTGGGCGCCGGACGATATCGGCGGCTACGAAATATTCCTCACCGATTACCGCCTGATAGACAGCGCCCGCGCGCAGATCGGCGACCTGCTGCCCAGCGAGCTGGCCATCCGCAGCATGCAGGAAGTATACCCCAACATCTTCGACTGGCTGGGCCTTCAGAACAAAAACGAGATCATCATCCTCGTCATCATGGTCATCGTGGCGGTAATCAACATGATCACGGCCATTTTGATAC
>CBINIO010000147.1:0-8976 GCA_966250725.1 uncultured Chitinophaga sp. | reverse complement strand
GGTGGTCGAGGTTGCGCACCATCCAGTCGGAGCTGGCGATGTATACCTTTTCCTGGCCGTTGTTGTGAAAAACGAGCACGCGCGCGTGCTCCAGGTACTCGTCGATGATGCTGACGGCTTCCATGTTGCGTTTCCACTTTTTGTTCTCCGTATAGGCGCAGCAGATACCGCGGATGATGAGTTTGATCTCCACACCGGCCCTGGCGGCGTCGTAAAGTTTGAGGATCATCTCCTCGTCGGAGAGGGAATTCATTTTGAGGATGATGGAAGCGGGCTTTTTGCGGCGGGCGTTCCGTGTTTCGCGGTCGATCATGCGGAGGAAGAACAGGCGCATGTTGTAGGGGCTTACGATCAGTTTTTTACAGGCGCGCAGATATTTCAGGTCGTGCCGCGGACTTTCGAGATAGGCGAATATCCGGTTGATGTCCGCCATGATGTGGCGATCGGAGGTCAGCAGGCAATGGTCGCCGTACACCCTGGCCGTTTTTTCGTTGAGGTTGCCGGTGCTCACGAAGCCGAACTGGGTGGTGGTGTTGCCCGTGCGTTTTTTGATCACGCAAAGCTTGGCGTGCACTTTCATGCCGGGTATGCCGATCAGCACTCTCACGCCTTCTTCCTCCAGCCTTTCCTTCCATTGCAGGTTGGCCTCTTCGTCGAACCGGGCGCGCAATTCCAGCACCACCACTACCTGTTTGCCGTTGCGCACGGCGTTGATGAGCGCGTTGACGATCTTGCTGTTGCCGGCGAGCCGGTAGGCGGTGATCTTGATGGTGGTCACATCCGGGTCCATGGCGGCTTCGCGCAGCAGGTCTATCACCGTGTCAAAGGAATGATAGGGGAGGTGCAGCATCACGTCGCGTTCCTGCATCACTTTCATTACGCTGGGCGCGTTGTGGAACAGGGGATGGGGAATGGTCTTGCGGCGCGTGCGCTCGCGGGTGAACACGGATTCGGGGAAATCCATGAAGTCCTTGAAATTATGGATGCGGCCGCCGGGAATGAGGTTGTCCTTTTTGGAAAGACCGAGCCTGCGCATGAGATATTCCAGCAGCAGCGGGTCTATCTGCTGGTCGTAGATAAAGCGTACGGGTTTGCCTTTCCGGCGGGCTTTAATGCCTTTTTCTATCTGGTGGATGATGCTGGTGGAAATGTCGTTGTCGATGTCCAGCTCGGCGTCGCGCGTCACTTTGATGACCCAGGAGCTGAACTTGTCGTACCCGAAATAGGAAAAGATATGCGGCAGGTTGTAGCGGATCACGTCTTCCAGCAGCATGATGCTGTGCTCGCCTTCTTTGGACGGCAGGATGATGAAGCGGCTCAGCACGGCGCGCGGCACTTCGATGAGCGCGAATTTCTGGCGGATGGAATTGTCCTCTTTTGCCAGCACCACGGCGAGGTAGATGGATTTGTCGCGCAGGTAAGGCATATGCTGGATGCCTTCGATCATGAGCGGGATGATGTTGGTGCGCACTTCTTCATTGAAGTAGTTCTGCACGAACTTCTGCTGCTCGCGGTTGAGCTGCTTTTCGGTATGGAGCGTGATCTTTTCGTATTTGAGGGCTTCCTCTATCTCGTGCCAGATGCGGTTGAATTCGGCCTGCTGGCTGATGACGGTGCTCTGGATGTCCTGCAGTATCTCGTCCGGGTTATCTTCCAGGTGCATTTTGGCGGAGCGGCCTACGATGCCCATGCGTTTGAGCGTGGCAACGCGCACGCGGAAAAATTCATCGAGGTTGTTGGAGAAGATGCCGAGAAAACGTATCCTTTCATAGAGCGGCACCGTGGTGTCCGCCGCTTCCTGCAGTACCCGGGCGTTGAAAGAGAGCCAGCTGATGTCCCTGACGATGGTTTTCCGTTTGATGTGAGCGGCTTTGCCGGGTTTCGTATGTTTTTTCACCGGTGGTCTTTTGGTTTTGACCGGCTCTGAAGCCACGGCGGCTGAGTCCAATTTCATATTCACGATGATTTGAGGCGCGGGTTGGAGCGCAGCGCGGAAGGTATAAAAAACCTGCCGTCAGGGGCCTGGAGCCGGTGTTATCTTTTTATTAAATTACGTAATTCCGGCGGGATTGTTTAAAAGGGGAGCGCTTTGAAAAGGTTATTCCGTTTTCCGCGCAGCGGGCAGGTAATGTTTGTTGAAAACGGGGAAACCGAATATGCTAAGCATGCCAAGCAGGATCACGAGCAGCGTTTGCGCGGTCCAGATGATCCAGCCGAAAGCATAACCGATCGTGAGCGGTATGCCGTAGAGCACGAGCGTGTTCTGTACGATGATCTGGTATGCGCCGATGCCGCCCTGCGTTACGATCATGCCGATGCTGCCGAACGCGAGAATGGAAAGACCGGCCTTTACGCCAAGCCCCATGGTTTCGGGCAGGCACCGGAAGGCAATGTAGACCTGTGAAAAATACAGCAGCCACATGGCGGCGGTGTAAAAAAGGAACCAGCCTTTCTGTTTCATCCGGAATACGGAGAGGATGCCTTCCATCACCCCGCGGATCAATGCGTGCAGCGCAATGGCGGCTTTGGTGCGCGCAAAACGGCGCAGCAGCCAGAGAACGATCAGCACTGCGGCGAGTATCACCGCCGCCACGATCAGCAGCCGGCCGGCGCTGGCGTGCGCGTAAAGATCCGCCAGGGGATTAGTGATGTAGCGCGACACGATACCGGCCACCACGTCCACTTGTATAAGAACGGTAACGGTCAGCAGGATGATCAGACAGATCAGGTCGAACGCGCGTTCGGCGATCATGGTGCCCACGAGCTTGTCCACCGGTATCTTTTCGTACCGCGCGAGTATGCCGCAGCGCGTTACTTCCCCGAGACGGGGCACGGCGAGGTTGACGAGGTAACCGACCATTACGGCGAAAAAAGTGTTGAGCTTGCGGGGCTGGTGGCCGAGGGGAAGAAAAAGCAGCCGCCAGCGCATGGCGCGCACCCAGTGGCTGAGAAATCCCAGCACGGCGGCGGGGAGGAGTACCCAGTAGTCCGCCCTGCGGAGCGCGTCCCTGATCTCTTCCACCTGCGCGGGCGTAAGGTTTTTGGTAACGAGCCAGATCAGCAGGATGCCTATTCCGAGAAAACCGGTGAACTGTAAAATGGTTTTAAGCAGCTTAGGCATTTTGAGGCGGATGACGGGTGAACCAATCTTATAATTTATTGCCTTCTTTCGGGAAGACGGCAACGGGGTTGTATTTTTTTGCTTCTTCGAAGTCGAACGTGGCGTAGGAAATAATGATCACCACATCGCCCACGGCCACCAGGCGCGCGGCGGGGCCGTTCATGCATACCACCCCCGAGCCTCTTTTGCCCGCGATCACGTAGGTTTCTAGGCGCTCGCCGTTATTCACGTTCACGACCTGCACTTTTTCATTGGCGATGATGTTGGCCGCATCCATCAGGTCTTCGTCGATGGTGATGCTGCCCACGTAGTTCAGATTGGCTTCCGTAATTACCGCCCTGTGAATCTTGGATTTTAATACTTCGATCAACATATTTCTGGTGTAGTCCGCAAAGGTAGAGCAATTTTAATGAAAACCGGGAACGGAGCGCGGTATTTATGAATATGTTATGACAGCCGGGCTGACCGGTTAATCTGTCACCATGTTGTCGATGAGGCGTATTTCCCCCAGCTTCGCCGCGATGAGCATCACCATCCGTCCTTTCTCCAGCGGTTTATCGAGCAGCTGCAAATTGTCCGCATCCGCAATTTCTATATAATCAGGCTGAAAACCAGCATCTTCCAGCTGTTTCCGCGCATTTCGCTTGATATCGTCAAAAGACAGCCGGTGCAGATTTTCTTTTATATAAAGCAGCGTACGGCTGATCTGCGGGGCTTTGGCCCTTTCTTCCGGGCTGAGGCGCATATTGCGGCTGCTCATCGCCAAACCGTCGGTTTCCCGGAGGGTGGGGCAAATGTGTAATTTTGCCGGAATTCCAGTTATTTCCAGTAACTTCTTGATTATCATGCATTGCTGGAAATCCTTTTGTCCCATGAACAGATCGTCCGGCTGAACGGCGTCCAGCAGCTTGTGAACGATCACGCCGACGCCCTGGAAATGCCCCGGGCGGTAAGCGCCCTCGAGCACGGTTTCGAGGTAACCGAAGCCATAGTGGCGATGTTCGCCGTTCACGCCTTCGGGGTACATTTCTTCGACGGAGGGTAAAAAAAGGATATCCGTACCGGCGCCGGAGAGCGCAAGGATATCTTCGCTGATGGTAACCGGATATTTCTCGAAATCTTTGGGATCGTTGAATTGCGTAGGATTTACGAAAATGCTGCTAACTACAATGTCACACTGCGTTTTGGCCTCATTGACGAGGGAAATGTGTCCCTGGTGAAGAGCGCCCATGGTGGGAGCGAAACCGATCCGTTTTCCTGCCTTTTTTTCCTGCCTGAGCGCCTCCCGGAGATCCGCTACCCGTTTGAATAGATACATAAACCTTTGCTTAAAAGGATGTTAAAAGTGACAATTTGGCCCTTTTTACCTAAAAATTTCGTAGTTTTGCAAGCCAAATTAAAAATAACTGCATTAATAATCAGCAATAAATGTCCACAAAGAAAAGAATTCTTTTTATTGCCCAGGAAATGTCGCCCTATCTGGATCTTACTGATTATGCGGCAATGGTCAATAAAATGGCGATCAAATCGAATGAGGCCGGTCTTGAAGTGAGGGTTATCATGCCAAGGTTTGGGAATATCAACGAGCGCAGGCACCGCCTGCACGAAGTGGTAAGATTGTCCGGCATCAATATCGTGATAGACGGGGACGACTATCCCCTGATCATTAAGGTGGCCTCTTTGCCCAACGCAAGGCTCCAGGTGTACTTCCTGGACAACGAGGATTATTTCAAGCGGAAAGCTGTGTTTAATGACGAAGACGGTACGTTCTACGACGACAATGCCGCCCGGATGATATTTTTCTGCAAGGGCGCGCTGGAGACCGTCAAAAAATTCGGCTGGCCTCCCGACATTATCCATTGCAGCGGCTGGATGACCTCCCTTATCCCCGTTTACCTCAAAACCGCTTATAAAAAGGAACCGGTATTCGCCCATTCCAAAACGGTTTATTCCCTCGAGCCGAACTCTTTCAAGGAAAAACTCGGCGCCAGCTTCCTCAAAAAAGCGCTCATCAGCAACCAGATCAAGGAAAAGGACCTGGATCTTTATAAAGACGGGACCAATGCCGCCCTTAACAAAGGTGCCGGCAAATATGCCGACGCGGTGGTGCTTGCCGGCGAAAAAACCGACAAGAAGATCGTGGAGGAGCTGAAAGCAGAGAAAGGCAAGATCGTTCTTCCCTTTAAAAAGGACAACGAAGACCTCGCCGATTACATCCAGCTCTATCACCAGCTGTTAGGCGCCAAATAAGACTGGGAAATAAAAAATGAAAAGTTAAAACTGTAACGTGTTCATCGTTTCCTGCGTTTAACTTTTTATTTTTAGTTTTTCTTTATAAGTCAACAAACCGTTCAATTCAATTACGTGAAGATCAATTTCAGGAACCTGGGCTTTGCCGCTGCTTTTTTGACTGCCCTTTATGCTTATTCCGGTTGTAATGAAGCCACCGTACTTGGTAAAGACCTCATTCCCGGCTCGGACAAAGTGGTGGTAAAAGATACGACCATCAATTCCCTGATCACCCATAACATCGCCAACACCGATTCCAGCATCTTCACCGGGCAGGACAATTACATAGGCGCGCTGGGCAGTTTTTCAGACCCGCTGTTCGGCAAGAGCCATGGCTTCCTGTATACGCAGGTAGGTCTTCCCAAAGCGGAATTCACCTTCGAAGGCACCGGCTGGGCGCTCGACTCCGTAGTGCTTTACATCGGCTGCGACACCGTTTGGTATGGCGACAACGCCGCGCAGCAGCTGCGCGTGTACCGGATGAACGAGCCCGACTTCAAGATCGATTCCAACTACCGCTACGACCGCGCCCTGTCATACGATCCGTCCAAATTACTGGCGGACGCTACCGTATACCCGGTATACCCGAAAGACTCCATCGATATTTACGGCACCAAACAGGCGCCCCAGCTGCGCATCAAGCTGAACGACGCGTTTGGCAACGAGCTGTTCCAGCAGCGGGCGGACGGCGCTTTCCTGTCGGATTCCGCCTTTAATAAATGGCTCGGCGGTCTCGCCATCGTGCCCGACACCAGCAGCGGCATGAGCAGGACCATGCTGTTCCCCAATCTCAACTCCGGCGATACCCGCATCGCGGTGTATTACCGGAACTCCGAAAAAGATTCCATTATCGCCAACTTCCCGTTCGTGGGAAGCCCCGGCCCCGGCGGCAGCGCGCATGCGAACTTCTTTACCCGCAACTATACGGGCACCGAAGTGGCCAGCCACATCAATACCAATAAACCCGGCGGGGACGACCAGCTTTTCCTTCAGGAAGCGCCCGGCATTTACGCACAGATCCAGCTGCCCGAGATCGAGAACATCCCGAAAGCCGTGATTAACAAGGCCGAGCTGGTGATCACCGAGATCAACAGCGGCGACGCCGGCAGGGACGACGTTTTCTCCGAACCCGACCGCCTCTTCCTGATGCGTTACATCACGCACGACAGTCTCGGCTTCATCATCGACTACGGCAACCCCTCGCAGCCCGACCTCACTTACTTTGGCGGTAATAAAACTGTCATTAGTGACCTCGGCCCCTTTAAAGTTGTTCAATATAAGTTTAATATTGCACGGCACTTGCAGTTCATCCTCGACAAAAAGCTGGAAAACTCGGTGCTGAAGCTGGAAGCATTGTCCGGCCGCTACCCGGTAGATATGCGCAGACTGAAAGCAGGCGGCGGCAGCATGACGCCTCCGGCGAACATAAAGCTAAGGATCATATACACTCAACTATAATTACAGAATTCCAACTTTTATGCCTTATTTATTTACCTCAGAATCCGTGTCCGAGGGACATCCGGACAAAGTGGCCGACCAGATCTCTGACGCCCTTATCGATAACTTCCTTGCTTATGATCTTACTTCAAAGGTAGCCTGCGAAACGCTGGTGACCACCGGCCAGGTAGTGCTGGCGGGCGAAGTGAAATCAGACGCTTATCTCGACGTGCAGGACATTGCCCGCGACGTGATCCGCCGCATCGGTTATACCAAAAGCGAATACATGTTCGAAGCGAACTCCTGCGGCATCTTCTCCGCGATCCACGAACAATCCCCCGATATCAACCAGGGCGTTGAACGCAAAAGCCCCGAAGAGCAGGGCGCAGGCGACCAGGGTATGATGTTCGGCTACGCTACCAGAGAAACTGAAAACTTTATGCCGCTGGCGCTGGACCTGGCGCATAAGCTCCTCATCGAGCTGGCCGCCCTCCGCCGCGAAAATAACGAGATCAAATACCTGCGCCCCGACGCAAAATCGCAGGTGACCATCGAGTATTCCGACGATAACCAGCCCATCCGCATCGATACCATCGTGATCTCCACCCAGCATGACGACTTCGATAAAGAAACGGCTATGCTCGACAAGATCAAAAAAGACATGATCGAGATACTGATCCCCCGCGTGAAAAAATCACTGAAGCCCGAGCTGCAGAAACTTTTCACCGACAAGATCACCTATCATATCAATCCCACCGGCAAGTTCGTGATCGGCGGCCCGCACGGCGATACCGGCCTCACCGGCCGCAAGATCATCGTAGACACCTACGGCGGCAAAGGCGCGCACGGCGGCGGCGCATTCTCCGGTAAAGATCCTTCCAAGGTAGACCGTTCGGCTGCCTACGCCACCCGTCACATCGCCAAAAACCTCGTGGCTGCCGGCGTTGCGGACGAAGTGCTGGTACAGGTATCTTACGCCATCGGCGTGGCCAAACCCTGCGGCGTGTTCGTAGACACCTACGGCACCGGCAAAGTAGGCCTGAGCGACGGCGAGATCGCGCGTAAAGTGGAAGAGATCTTCGACCTCCGCCCGTACGCGATCGAGCAGCGCCTGAAGCTGCGCAACCCGATGTACGGCGAAACCGCCGCTTACGGCCACATGGGCCGCGAAAGCAAAGTGGTGACCAAAGTGTTCAACGCAGGTAAAAAGAACGAAAAGAAAGTGGATGTGGAACTGTTTACCTGGGAGAAGCTGGATTATGTGGAAAAGGTGAAGGGGGCTTTTGGGTTGTAATATTTACTTACTTTATACAAGGCTGGCCTGGTGATTTTCAGGCCAGCCTTTTTTTATGCGTCATTATACGCGGAGCTAATTTTTGATATCTTTACGCACGGTTTATTCGCATGCCCCGATCTTATATACCTATATTAAAATAAGCAAATGAATCTCCGGCCAGCCGTCAACTACAATAGTAATCTGCATATAAAGCCATTGGACGCAATTCGCGGCTGGGCGGTCCTGCTCGTTCTATGTTATCACTTTTACGCTGAACAGATCGGCCTGTTCGGGATAGGATGGGTAGGCGTTGACCTGTTTTTTGTTTTGTCCGGCTTTCTGATCACGGGCATTTTGCTGGATAGCAAGCTGAAGCCCCATTATTTCAGGAACTTTTATATAAAGCGGGTGCTAAGGATATTTCCCGTTTACTTCTTTGTGCTGGCCATCATACTATACGTGGTGCCGCTTATTTCCGCCACGGCCATACCGGATCTCAGGTATTATCTCGATAACCAGGAATGGTTCTGGCTGTACTTTCAAAACTGGCTGTTTACCATAGACGGTTATCCGAACGACAGGGTGTTGCGGTATACCTGGTCTTTGTGCATAGAGGAGCAGTTTTATATGTTCTGGCCTTTCCTGATCTATCAGCTCAACAAAAGAACGATCGTATGGGTGCTGGTATTTTTTATCGTATTGGCCAATGTTTTGAGAATAATAGAGGTCGATGGGATCAACCAGAACTATAAGTACGTGAATACTTTTGCCAGGCTGGACACTATCTCTACAGGCGCGCTGATAGCCGTTCTTATCCGTACGAGGAAAGATCTGCTCGAAAAATACACCAGCT
>CBINIO010000146.1:0-8994 GCA_966250725.1 uncultured Chitinophaga sp. | reverse complement strand
AGCTACGTGATGGTGCTGGCCGCCGCGATGTTAGCGGTGATCATCGCGTATAAGCGCAGGCTTTATTTCGGTGACCTATATCCTACGTTCAGCTTTTTTGCATTGTTATTCGGCGCGCTGATCATATGGAGCATGGCGGAGAACAAACCCCGTCTTCTTAAAGTGGCGGTGGATAACAAGATCATGATCTTCCTGGGTAAATATTCCTACGGCATCTACCTTTACCATGTGCCGGTTCATTTCTGGGCAACCGACCCCCTGCTCGAATTTGCAGGGAACTACGTTCCGCTCAACCTTCCGGTCGTACTTGGACTGAAAACCCTATTGCTGCTGCTTTCGGTAGGAATAGCGGTGCTGAGCTTCAAGTTCCTTGAAAGGCCTTTCCTTGATCTAAAAAAGAGGTTTACCGTGAAGCGGCTTGCCGTAAAGCCGCAGCACTAAAGGTTATAAGTTCTGTTTTTTCAGTTCCTTTACCGCATAATCGCATGCACGGGCGGTAAGCGCCATGTACGTAAGCGACGGGTTCTGGGTTGCAGACGAGGTCATGCAGCTGCCGTCGGTAATAAACAGGTTGCTGACCTCATGCAGCTGGTTCCACTCATTGAGCACCGAAGTTTTGGGATCTTTTCCCATTCGCACGGTGCCCATTTCATGCACGCATTCGCCGCCGATGTAATCGTAATCGAAGCCGGAAATATTCCTGAACCCGCTTTTTTCCAGCATTTCCACGGCGCTTGCCTGCATGTCTTTTCGCATCGCCAGCTCGTTGTCCTTTATCTGGAAATGGATGCTGACCAGTGGCTGGCCCCATGCGTCCGTTTTGCTTCTGTCCAGCGTGATCCTGTTATCCGCATAGGGCAGGGTTTCGCCCCAGGCGGCCATCCACATCACCCATTTGCCCGGGCGGGTCAGCTCTTTTTTAAAGTCTTCTCCATAACCGTTCATACCGGCCATATCGTTCCACGCTTCTCTTTCCGCATAGCCCTGGTACCCGAAGCCGCGTACATAGTCGGTCCTCCGGGTGCGCTCGTCTACATTCCGGAAACGCGGGATATAAATACCGGTCGGCCGTCTGCCTTCATAATACTGATCTTCGAAGCCGTGGAATTCACCCATTGCCCCGACCTTGAAGTGATGGTCCATCAGGTGCCTTCCCACCAGGTCGTTCGTATTGCCAAGCCCCTGCGGGAACGCTTCGGAGCGTGAGTTCAGCAATATCGCCGCCGTCGCGATAGTGGAGGCGTTTAAGAAGATGATGCGGGCGAAGAACTCCGTCGTTTCCTTGGTTTCCGTATCTATCACCCTTACGCCTTCTGCCTTTTTCGTGTCTTTATTGTAGATGATCTCGCTTACGGTGCTGAACGGGCGAAGGGTTAAATTGCCAGTGGCCATGGCCGCCGGCAGCGTGGATGCGTTGCTGCTGAAATACCCGCCGAACGGACAGCCGCGATGGCAAAGATTGCGGTACTGGCAAGGCGTTCTGCCATTCCAGCCGCGGGTCAGGTTCGCCACCCTCGCGATCGTAACCAGGCGGTCTTTATACTTTTCCCTCAGCTGGGACTTAAAATGCAATTCCACGCAGTTCATTTCCATGGGAGGGAGGAACTTTCCGTCCGGTAAATGCGGCAATCCTTCGGGCTGCCCGCTGATGCCGGCAAAAGTCTCCACATGATCGTACCAGGGTGCGATATCCCGGTACCTGATCGGCCAGTCGACCCCAAACCCGTCTTTTGCATTTGCCTCGAAATCCAGGTCGCTCAGGCGGTAACACTGGCGCCCCCATGTAAGCGACCTGCCGCCTACATGGTATCCCCTTATCCAGCTGAAAGGTTTTTCCTGTATGTACGGATGCTCCTTGTCACGGACAAAAAAGTGCTTGCTGCTTTCGTCGTATGCTTTGGCCTGAACAGGGTCTTCGTCCATGTCTTTTTCCGGGTTCATCAGGCGGTGCGGAAAATCCCAGGGATTCAGGTTAGCAGTGGTGTAATCTTTAACATGCTCCACATTCCGGCCTCTTTCCAGCAGCAACACTTTTAATCCTTTTTCGCATAGTTCCTTCGCCGCCCAGCCTCCACTGATCCCTGAACCGATCACGATGGCGTCATACGTTTGCTGACCGGTAGCTTTTATATTCAGATGCATACTTCAAGTTAATAAAAATAAAAAGCCCGGTGAAGTCCCACCGGGCTTTTTTTACACTATTTTCCTTGCATTACTGTTTCATGATCTTGATGGACTTACCCTGGTTTTTATCATCCGTTATCCGCAGGATGTAAATGCCGGACGGTAAGTTCTGCAAGCGGGAAACGTCGACCCTTGCATTGTAGTTTCCGTTCCCGAATTCTCCAAGTATGGTGGTCTGAAGCAGTTTGCCCTGCAGATCGTATACGTTGGCGAATATCCTCTTCGTTGACCCATAGTTGTGGATGGTAACGAACAGGTTGGAAGAGAACGGGTTCGGATACGCTTTCACAATATCCAGTTTTTCCACGACCACTTCGGCCTGCGCTTTCGCCGGTGCGGCTTTTTTGCCTGTAACGGTTCCAACGGCAGCCAGCTTCAGGAGCGTACTGTTGGGCGCGTCGGCACCAGTAGGTTCGGCGCCGGTGGCGGCATACCCGTGGATGACCATCGCTCCGAGGTAAGCGTATGCTGAACCTGTGCCCAGGCTAACTTCTACTACTACCTCGCCGTTTTCATCGGGCTTCACGTTTTCGAGCTGAACGGTTTGGGACGTATTGAATGATGCATTCAGGGATACGTATTTGCCGTTGATGGTGTATACGGAAGTACGGTTACCGTCGCCGTTGCGGCTGCCGAAGAATACAAAGGTGTAGTTCTGGGACTGGTTGAGGCCTTTCACCTTCAGTTTTGCCGTTACCCCGATGTCGCACCACCATGAGCTGCTGATAACATTGTCAGGATAAACGCCGGAATCGTCCCCGGTTACCATGCCAAACGGATTGTCGCCGCTGAAGTTATTGAGGATGGTGAAGGAAATGCCGGAAGCGTTGCCCTGGTCGTTGAACAGGTTGCCGTAAGTGTCTCCTTCGATCGGCGCATTGTTGGTATTGTTCCATGGCGCTCCGGCCGGCAGGTCGCGGTTGATGTTGATATATACGCTGTAGGCGTAAGTAGCGCCGTTTGCCACGTTGCTGTACTCGGAGTTGATAGCGCCGGCAACCGCCCTTACCTTGTAGAAGAAGCTGCTGCCCGTGGTGGCCGTATTGTCGTCGAACGAAGTAGCGTTTGCGGCTACGGTCGCAAGAAGGTTATACGCGCCGTCCGCGGTGGTGGAACGGTATACTTCGAATGCGGTTTCGTTGCTGGAGTTGTCGACCCAGTTCAGCGCGATCCTCGTCCTGGATTTACCCGTAGCTCTCAGGTTGGACGGAGCCAGCGGCAGGCCGGTGTCTTCGTAAGACTGGATAACGAGCGCGTTCAGGTAAGCATAGCTGGCACCCGCAGCGCGTTTGATCGTAAATTCGATCTCTCCGGCAGCTGACGGGGTCAGGCCGTTGATCTTCACGGTATTCTGCGTATTGCTGGCTGCGTTCAGCGTAACCGTCTGCGTACCGACGGTGTACTCGGTGTTCCTGTTGTCGGTTACGTCCGCGCGGCTGCCAAAGAATACGAGGTTGTATTTTTTATTCTGCGGGAGACCAGTAATCATGATACGTCTGGCGTTATCGGTTTGTTCAAAATAAGCGGTCTGCATCACCACATCCGGGAAAACTCCGGAGTTGTTGCCGGTAACCGCACCCAGTGTATTGTAACCGGTGAGGGCATCCACAACGGTCACGCTCACGCCGGTGGCCAGGCCTTCTTCATTCTGCAGGTTTGAGATCGTTCTGCCGGCGGTCGGCTGGGCCGTAAAGCTGTTCCACGGCGCCGGTGCCGGATTCACTTCATTGAAGTTCACCAGGATGGAGGTCAGCGTTTTGTCTTTCACTACGATAGAGAAAGTACGGGTAGTGCTGCCGCCTTTATCGTCCGCTGCTTTTACGACAATGTTGTTGTAAGTGCCTACGTGACCATTGCCCGGTGTCAGGGCGATCACGCCGGTGCCGTCGCCATTGTCTGTCAGCACGGCGAAGGAAGGCAGCCCTGTTGCCGTCAAGGTAACCACGTCAGTCGGGTCGTCTGTGGCCGTAAGGGCGATGTTCACCACTGAATCCGCTTTCATGCTTACATCGGCGATGGCATTCAGCACAGGGTTCTTATTGGTCGTCACAATTCCTACCGTGTCGGAGAAGATGCTTGCAC
The DNA here is from genome assembly GCA_966250725.1 of uncultured Chitinophaga sp. Lineage (GTDB taxonomy): Bacteria > Bacteroidota > Bacteroidia > Chitinophagales > Chitinophagaceae > Chitinophaga. The sequence goes on along the minus strand of CBINIO010000146.1, from coordinate 4,728 downwards.
CATAGGAGTTGACGGCCCTTACCGCGTAGTAGTATTGTGTGCCGGCCTGTGTGGTGGCGTCCGTAAAGGTCACGGTATTGGCGTTGCCGGCCGGTGTGCTCAGCTGGGTGTACACGCCGGCTAAAGTAGTCGCGCGGAATACTTCATAGGCCGTTTCATCGTATGCTACGTCTTTCCAGTTTACCTTAACGCCGCTGGCCGTATTTTCCAGGGTAACATTGGCAGGCCTTGAAGGCGGTACCTGTGCGTCAAACGCCGCTTCGATCACCATCGCGTTCAGGTAGGAATAAGAGGAGCCTGCGCCGTTTGTCAGGTCGAGCAGCACTTCTCCGTTCGCATCCGGCACCACATTGGTCAGCGTTACCGTGTTGCTGGTGTTGTTGGCCGCATCGAGCGATACGCTGGCGCCGTTGATGGTATAAGTGGACGTGCGGTTATCTGATACATAGCCGCGGCTGCCGAAGAATGTAATGTTGTACTTGAAGTTCGGGCCGAAGGTAAGACCGGATATTTTGATGGTCTGTTTCTGCGTGCCGCTCCAGTAAGCCGACCTGATCACATTGTCGGGATAGATACCGGAGTTGTTGTTGGTATTGGCGCCTGAAACGTTATAGCCGCCGATGTCCTGCCACCTGGTCATAATGGTCAGCGAAAGCGGTGTCAGCGTAAGCGTCGAATCTTTCAGGTTTGTAAATACATCTCCCTGTAAAGGCGGTTTGGCCGTATTGTTCCAGTATCCGCCGGAAGTGGTATTGGCGCTGCCGTCGGAGAAGTTGATATATACAAGGCGGCTGGGGTTCACGTCGCTTACAACGATATTGAACGTTTTGCTGTCGATGCCTTCGCGGCCGTCGTTGACGGTGACGGTCACGGGATAAGTGCCCGCATCCAGGAACGAGGTGTTGAGCTCGATCTGCGCGGTATTCCCGTTAGGCGTCAGTACTGCGAAAGACGGGAGGCCGCTGGCAGACCAGGTGATAACGTCGCCTGCGTTCTGATCGCTGACGCTGAGCTGAATGGTCTGGGAGGCATTTTCTTTCATCGATACAGCCGGTATCGCCGCGATCACAGGCGGATAGTTGTCATTTACCGACAGGGTGAACGTTTGTGTCCCAACGCCGCCATGTGTATCGGCCGCCTTGATCTCTATGCCTGCAAAAACGCCCAGGTCGGTCGACGAAGGATTGAATGTGAGCGTTGCCGAGCCATTCCCGTTGTCCGTCAGGCTGCCGAAGGCGGGTAGGTTAACTGCGCTCAGCGTGAGCACATCGCCGTCTGCATCCGTGTAGGTTACAGGGAACGACAACTGGGTGCCAAAACGCATGGACCTGCTGGCGATTTCAGAAACTTCCGGCGCGCTGTTTAAAGTGGCTGAATGCGCTTCGGCGGAATATGCGCTGAACCCGCCGTCGTTTTTCGCGCGTACTTTATAGTAGTAAGTGGTGTTGGGGAACAGGAGGGAGTCCGTGAAAGTTGCCTGGGCGCTGCCATTGGCTTCCAATGTAGCCAGCAGCTGGAAGTTGGAGTTATCGGTAATGGAACGGTATACCAGGTATGCGGTTTCATTATTCGAGTTATCGTTCCAGGTAAGATCGATCCTGGAAGTAGAGGCGCCTGTAGCAACCAGATTGGTCGGGGCTGACGGGATAGCCGGCAGCGCCTGCGTGGTAGCGCCTGTTCTCGGATCAATGAAAGCTGAATTGGGAATCACTACCTTCGAAATGCCGGGGCCCTGCCATCTTACAGACAGTTCAGCGGTGCCGGTGCCTTCAAAGAAAGTGACATAGATCGGGTAAGTGCCGGCAGCTAACGTCACAACGCCGCTCTTTTCAATGGCGGAGGAACGCTGCCCGTCGTTGTCCACGACGAGGTTGCCGGATGCCATGCCGCCGATGTACAGCCTGCTGCCGTCGTTGGAACGGGTATAGAAGGTATACTGGCCGCTGGTCGGGATCGTAATATTACCCCTGTATTTTACCGCAAAATTATCTGCCCTCGGCGAGATGCTCAAGCTGACATTCGTCAGCAAGCCGGATTTAACCGGGGTTAGCGCATCGAAATTGGGAAGCGAAGTGAAGGAGCTGGCTTCATAATAACTGTATTCGACACCGCCATCGGCCAGTGTATGGAATCCTGAGTTGCCAAACTGGTTCACTGCCTTTACCTTGTAGTAATAGGTCGTTTGGGGAGCAAGCGCACTGTCGTTATAAGAAGTAACATTCGCCCCTACGGTATTGATAATGCCGTAAGTGCCGGTGCGGGTGCTGGAACGGTAGATCTCAAAACCGGTTTCGTTATTGCTGTTATCCTGCCAGGTAACGTTGATCTTGTTGTACGCAACGCCTGTGGCGGTAATATTGGTGGGCGCCGCCGGGAAATTCGCTGCGGGTGGTTCCGCTTCAATGAAATATTCCGCGGGGATCAGCTGACGGGTGGTAACGCCGTGCGCGGTGTTTTTCCAGTATACCCTCATCATCGCGCCACCGGTTTTTTCAAAGAAGGTGATCGCGATCGGATGGATTCCGGCCGTCAGGTACTGGGTACCTTCCCTGTACTGGTTGCCATGCAGGCCGTCGTTGTTAACCAATGCAACGGCATTATGATCATAGGCGCCGATGTACAGTTTGCTTCCATCGTCGGAATATGTTTCAAAAGTATAGTTGCCGGTAACGGGTATCTTGATAAAACCTTCCCACAGGAACCCGAAATAATCCGCCTGATCGGCCACCGCGATGTCGGTGGTAGGCATGATGCCGCTCTTGACCGGGGTCAGCGTGCTGAAGTTCGGCAGCGAGTTCCAGTTGCCTTCGTAATATTTGTATTTTAATCCTTTCAGCGTAGCGTAAGCGCTGGTCTGGTTGCTGGCAGGGGAGAGGTTGCCTGCAAGGTCGCGGGCTTTTATCGTGAATGTATACAGTTGGCCGGCCGCAAGGTTCAATGCGTCAAAAGTAAGTATGTTCCCATCTACGGTGTATGATTTGAGGCCGTTGATAAAGATGTCGTATTTAACCACGCCGACGTCGTCGGTGGCAGCATCCCATTTCAGGCTGATCTGGCTGTTGGACGAGGCCGTAACAGTCAGGTTGCCGGGCGCAGCGGGAGGATTGGCGTCCACCTGCGTTTTGGCGCTGGCTTCGTTACTGTTGGCGGAAGCCGCGGAGTTATTCACCGCCCTTACAATATAGTAGTAAGTAGTATTCGCAAGCAATCCGCTGCTGGTATAAGATACGGCATTGGCCGGGGTGATTGCCAGCAGGGTATAGGGGCCGCCGGGCGAGGAAGCGCGGTATACTTCGTAACCGGTTTCATTGTTGGCGGGGTTCGGCTTGTCAACCCAGTTGAGCTGTATCGCCGTTTTGGAAATATCCGTTGCCGTAAGACCGGTAGCGGCATCCGGTTTGTTCGGGCCGTTGGCGTCGATTACTTCGAATGGTGTAGAGAACTCACTGGAGCATCCGAACTGCTCGGTCACTTTAACGGTATAAAAACCGGGCGACGTGGCGTCAAAGGATGCGGCGGTGCCAAGCGTGGTAGCATTGTCGGTCTTCTTCCAGAGGTAGGATGCATATGTTGCGGGCACCTCGAGCGTAACTTTGTTCAAACCGTCAGGAGCCGGCAGCACCTTGCTCATCAGGCCGGAGAGCGTGATGGCCGGCGGAACGGTGGCGCCTTTTAATTTGATCACAAGCGGGTTGGGAGACCAGTCGGACCACACCGAACCTCTTTTTATCCTGGCATCGTAAGTACCCAGCTCCGTAATGTTCAGGGTATTGCTGTTCGCACCGTCGATCACCGTGCCGTTCTTGCGCCATTCATAACCGTCGAAACCCGCGGTAAGACCGAGGGTGAGCGATACGGGATCGCCGGGACAGAACTCTGTTCTTCCTGTTAAAGGCCAAGGATTGGCTTTATGCGCCCGCTCCATAAAGGGCCAGAAATCCGGCTGCGCCCATGCGGTATTCCAGATACCGTGGCCTCCCGGAAAGATGGAGAGCTTGATGTTCGCTCCGGCGGCGATAGCCTGGTCGTAAACGCCTTGCGCTACCTGCGGCGGAGGGTTGGGGTCGGACGCGCCCTGGAACCACCATATCGGCGTGTACTTGAATACATTGATGCTGTTGGCTGTCGCGGCGGATGCGGCGCTGATCGGTCCGGCCGCAGCTACCAGCTTCGGGAAACGGAGAAGGAATTCCCAGGTGGCAGTACCGCCTGCGGACAAGCCGTGAGCTGAAACCTTGTTGATGTCCACATGCAGCTGCGGAGCAAAAAAGTTGGTGATCAGCTCATTGATAATATCGTAATAAGAAGGGCCGAAGTAACCGGACTGGTTTTGGGGATAAAGCAGGAACCCGTCAAACTTTCCGTTATCTACAGCATTTCTCGCAGTCTCACCACCATGCAGCAGCTGGTATTCGTTATCATAAATAGTACCTTTTTCACCCAGACCGTGGAAAAACACGATGATCGGGTATTTTGTATTACCCGAAGGATCGTAGTTTGCCGGCCATTTCAGGCGGAACGCCATACCCTTGTAGATATAGGCCTTATAAGAGGTCGTGGACCAGCCAACGCGCGCGGTCCTTACCCATTTGCCTATGCTGCCCCAGGCGGGTTGCGTCGGGGGATTAGCCGAAGAATAGGTGACGATAGGATCGTTGGGATCCAGCACTTGAGCGCTGACAGGTTTTACCCCCCAAAAGAGGAGCACCATGAACAGTAGGTTGTAAA
>CBINIO010000145.1:0-9001 GCA_966250725.1 uncultured Chitinophaga sp. | reverse complement strand
TATTCCGCTTTGCGTTTGAGCTCTTTTACGTATTCCGCCAGGTCGTTTTTCAGCGCCTGGTAGGTAGTGCCTTCTTCGTTGGTGCTGTGCAGCAGGCGGAGCGCGAAGCCGCGGGCGAACATTACGTCCTGGTCGGAGCTGCGCAGGGTGTCCAGCTGCTCAACGGTGAAGTCGTTGGTCTTAAGGTATTCAGCCAGGATGCTTTCGCATTTGAGGAGGTTCTCCTGAACGCGCAGCATCATTTTGTAGTCGGTTTTGGCCTGCACGGAAGGCTTCTGGATGCGGTCCTTCAGGCGCGTCCAGTATTTGTAGTCCTTGCTGTCTTTCTGCAAAGCGGAATCGGGGTTGCCGTACAGCCTGCGGTAGCGGTAGTATTCGCGGGTGGCTTCGTCCGAATCTTCTTTCACGGTGCTGCCGTCCTTTGCGCCGAGGAAATTCCAGCCGAACACGTCGTCCACGTAACCGTTGCCGTCGTCGTCGATATGATTGCCGGGGATCTCTTTCGGGTTGCGCCAGAGGATGTCGCGAAGGTCTTCGTGGGTCGTGTCGATGCCGGAATCTATCACGGCCACGATCACTGTTTTGCCTTGTTTCCCTTCCAATAATTCTTTGTAGGCTTTTTCTGCGCCTACGCCATACACGCTGTCGGTGGCGTAGCTCAATAACTGCCAGTTTTTGGGCACAGTTGCTCTCTGTTGACTAAAACCGGTTGCAGACGTTGTTATCACCAAACCTGCCACGATGGCCAGCTCTCTGCAAATGTTCATTTTTTTCAATTTTCCTGGATATTACAATTCAAGTACCGCAATTCGTTAAAGGTATGGTAAATGCGTTATAACAGACAGATGATGTGTGGTGAGTGGCGCAGCAGCCTGACTATTGGTCGGTAAACACTAGAAAACCATATTCCGGTTTTTTATCCAGCTGCGGAACTTTACACTGTCATAGCTCCATTTGTCACGAAACGCTTTTACTGCCGCGGTTTTCCCGCTAATTTTAAGGAACGGGGCCTTTTGTTCCGTTCTTCCTAAAAAGGGAGCAAATATCAGTGTTTCGGTAATATGACGCCCTTCAATTAACATTTCTTTCACTTTAAAACACTTTTTTTCTCACCACGCATTAAATTTTCCGCCATGTTTAAAACAATTGTATTAGGAGCCACTGCCTGGGCCATGCTCAGCGCGGGTCAGCCTCCGGGGGGCGCCGCTTTGAAAGTCGCGTTCCCGGGGCATGCGTTTGTCGAGCTTCAGAAAGAGGCTTTTCCAGAAGCAGCATCGCCTGGCGTCGTTCCCGTTCCACTCCGCAATGGGAGGCAGGCAACAACGAGCCCCGCTCATCCGTCCGCCGCAGCGCCCACCGCCATCATCTTCGTGAACTGCGCCGAAACACGGCAGACGGCCGGCAAACCGGCCCTTTCCATCCTTGGCGCCGCACAGGCCGGGCACCTCGTCAAATTCCTCGAAAACGAGCCTGTTTCCGCCGTTTATTCGCCTTACAACGCCTGCCTGGAGGCCACCGTTACACCGCTGGCCCGGTCGAAAGGCCGGAAGGTGGAATATTACCGCGACGCTTGCGAGGACAACCCCCAAGTGATGCGCCATATACTGCAAACGATGCTGGAACGGAACGACGGAAAAACCATCGTTGTGTGCGCTCCGCCAAAAAGTATCAAGGCGATGGCAAAGATGTTGGGGATCAGGGAAAAAGACCTGAAATACAGCAGGGGCGTGTTTAACGAGGTGCTGATCATCAACGTTTTAGGGCTTGGGGAAGCGGTAGCACAAAAGTTGAATATGAATTTTCAAAAAAAAGTGTAATATTTATACCCAGAGAGCGTACATGATGCCTCCCGGCATCTGTATTCTTTCTCATAAGCATGGTTTCCGTTTAACGAAAAAGCGGGGTTCTCCAACCCCGCTACTTCACTTAAGACATATATTTTTTCCTCTTTTACAGATCGAATTGTATCCCCTGCGCCAGCGGTAATTTGTCCGTATAATTGATCGTATTGGTCTGCCTGCGCATATACGCCTTCCAGGCATCGGAGCCGCTCTCACGGCCGCCTCCCGTTTCTTTTTCACCCCCGAAAGCGCCGCCTATCTCCGCGCCGGAAGTACCGATGTTCACGTTCGCGATACCGCAGTCTGACCCGGATTGTGAAAGGAATTGCTCCGCTTCCCGCAGGTTGAGCGTCATGATGGCGGAGGAAAGCCCCTGCGGCACCCCGTTCTGCAGCGCAATGGCCTCGTCCAGCGTGCTGTAGCGGATGAGGTAAAGGATGGGGGCGAAGGTTTCGTGCTGCACGATGGCGTATTCGTTTTTCACCTCGGCGATAGCGGGTTTTACGTAGCAGCCGGATTCGTAGCCTTTGCCCTCGAGCACGCCGCCTTCCACCACGAAAACGCCGCCTTCTGCCTTGCATTTTTCGATGCTTTGGAGGTATTGCTCCACCGCTTGTTTGTCGATCAGCGGGCCTACGTGGTTATGCTGGTCCAGCGGGTCGCCGATGCGCAGCTGTTTGTACGCGTTCACCAGCTTGGCTTTGAAGGCGTCGTACACGCTTTCGTGGATGATGAGCCGGCGGGTGGAAGTGCATCGCTGGCCGGCGGTGCCCACCGCGCCGAACACGCAGCCGATAAGGCTCATGTCCAGATCGGCGTCTTTGGAAATAATGATGGCGTTATTGCCGCCCAGCTCCAGCAGCGCCCTGCCAAGACGCGAGCCCACGGCCGCCCCTACGGCTTTGCCCATACGGGTGGAGCCGGTGGCGGATACCAGCGGGATGCGGGTATCGGCGGCCAGCCATTCGCCGGTTTCGCGGCCGCCCACAACGAGACAGCTCACGCCTTCGGGCACCTTGTTTTCGGCGAACACTTTTGCGGTGATGTGCTGGCAGGCCAATGCGGTGAGGGGCGTTTTTTCAGAAGGCTTCCATACGCACACGTCGCCGCAAACCCATGCCAGCATGGAGTTCCAGCTCCAGACGGCCACGGGAAAATTAAAAGCGGAAATAATGCCGGTGATGCCCAGCGGGTGCCATTGCTCGTACATGCGGTGGCCGGGCCTTTCGGAGTGCATGGTAAGACCGTGCAGCTGGCGGCTGAGGCCCACCGCGAAATCGCAGATGTCGATCATTTCCTGTACTTCGCCGTAACCTTCCTGCAGGCTTTTGCCCATTTCGTAGCTCACGAGGCGGCCCAGCGACTCTTTGTGCGCCCGCAATGCCTGGCCTACCTGCCGCACCACTTCGCCGCGGCGCGGGGCCGGCCACTGCCGCCATTCGGCGAAGGCTTCGCCGGCCTTTCGGATCACGGCGTCGTAATCGGCGCGGGAAGCGGTGGTAACGCCCGCAATGTCTTTCCCGTCCACCGGCGAAAAAGAAACGAGCTTTTCGCCGCCGGCCTCCAGCCATACGCTGCCTGTCGAAACGCCGCTGTTGGCGGGCTGAATGTCAAATTCCCTGAGAATGTCCTGCATCATGCTGATATCTGTTTTCAATGATGAATTTTTTTTACTTTCAATTCATGAATATCCTGAAAGAACCTTGGCCCTGGTATATCGCCGGGCCGTTAATCGGGCTTTCCGTGCCGTTGCTGCTCATTATCGGCAACAAAGCCCTCGGCATTTCCTCTTCCCTCCGGCACATCTGCGCGGCCTGTATTCCCGGCAAAATTCCTTTTTTTCATTATGATTGGAAAAAAGAAAGCTGGAATTTATTTTTTGTCGGGGGCATCGCATTGGGCGCCCTTATTACCCTGCTGTTCATGCAAAACGGCGAGCCGGTAAAGCTCAATCCCGCTACCATCGCCGCTTTAAAGGCGGCCGGCGTGCAGGAGTTCGACGAGCTGCTGCCGGGCGATATCTTTAACTGGGGCAATGCTTTTAATGCCACAGGACTGGTGTTCTTCATCGCCGGGGGCTTTATGGTCGGCTTCGGCACCCGTTATGCGGGCGGCTGCACTTCCGGTCATTCCATCATGGGCATTTCCACGCTGCAATGGCCGTCGATGGTGGCTACCGTTTGTTTTATGGCGGGCGGGTTCATTATGACCAACCTGGTATTACCTCACCTTATGAAATGGCTGCTCTTATGAAAAACCTTAAATTCCTTTTCACCGGCATGCTTTTCGGCATCATACTCGTTAAATCGGAAGTGATCTCGTGGTTCCGCATACAGGAAATGTTCCGTCTCGAATCGTTCCACATGTACGGCGTGATCGGCAGCGCCATCGCCACCGCGATGCTGGGCGTATGGCTGATCCGCAGGTTTGGCGTGCGCACCATTTCCGGCGGGGAGATCGTGATCCCCAAAAAACAGTTCACCAAAGGCAACGTAATCGGCGGGCTGATCTTCGGTTTGGGCTGGGCCATTACCGGCGCTTGCCCCGGGCCGCTGTTCGCGCAGGTAGGCAGCGGGTTTACGGTGGTGCTCGTTACGCTGCTGAGCGCGATTGCGGGTACCTGGGTTTACGGGCGGTTCCAGCATAAATTGCCGCATTAAAGTTTTATTTCTTCCCCGTCTGCGCCGAATACGTGCTTTCAAATATCTTGTCCGCATTGTTCGCCTCGAACCCTTCGCGGCGGTGCTCCCGGCGTATCTCCGAAGCGGGCAGCTGCGCGAACTGGGGCAGCACCTTTCTTTCCGCAAACTCCACGTAAGAGCCCGCGATCTCGATCGTTTCTCCGTTCGCGAAGGTGGCGGGTATCATGCGCGCCACGGTGGAGCTTTGCGACAATCCTTTGTCAGGGCTGGTCTTTATCTTTCCACCCGAATCGTTCAGCCGGAATCCCCTTTTTTCGAGGAAGGCGTTGAAATCCGCCACGGTATTGTATCCCGGCTTTAGATTGTGTACGCTTACCGTAAAATGGTTCAGGTAATAACGGTTATAGATCACCCAGGCGGCGTATTCGTTTTCCGCCGCCAGCGTTCTGTAATCGGCGACGGTAGGCGTGCGCCAGAGCGCGCTGTGCAGGAATCGGTCCACGGCGGCGCCATCGTCCAGGTCGAGGCCGTCCACCGGGTCGGCCTTTACTTCGTTCGTATAGCTGTGAATGATGTCCTGGGCCTGCCGGCTCAGGTCCTTCACCCGCAGCTCGCTGATAAAGATGCGCGGGTATTTGTCCGCCGGCGGCGCATACCAGTACGCGTCCAGCTTTTTTTCGGGGAAATAGTAGTAGTCCTTTTTCGTATAGCCGTAATGGAGAAATATCTTTTCGAGCGACTGTATGCCGAGGTGCGGCACGCCCAGCGTGCGGAAGGCGATATGATCGTTTTCGATGTCGTTGTCGTCCGCGATGATGCCTTCGGCGATCATGGCCTTGATAATAGCGCCCACATCGGGAACGCGCTCTTTATAACGGCTCATCAGACCGTTCAAAACTGTTTCCAGCGTAGTCATTTCGTATGTTGTAGCAGGTAAATAAATGCGGGTTAATAAGCAGGTGAGGGCGGGGGCGCTCATGGCACGTGCGAGCAGGTGCTGCGCAGGAAGGAAAGCAGGGAAAGCTGTATGTTCAGTAATGCGTTCACGGCAACGAATATAACGATCAATCGGGAATTAGAAAAATGGGGAACGGGCGCTTTCCCCGCCTTGCATCCGCCGCCAATTAGCATTATATTCACCGGATGAACCGTATAATCCTGATCGCGCTCCTGTTACCGCTGGCCTGGACGGCACAGGCGCAGAAAGCGCGTTTTATCAACCGGCAGGACGATGGGTACCGCGGCATATGGTACAGCATCGGCTCCACCCACAACGAGTATGTCTATAAATACGGCGGCGGCCTCGCCACGGATCCTTCCAATCATTACCCGTTTTCCGTGTACGCTCCCGAAGTCGGCAAAACGTTCTTTTGTTACGGCGGCACCGATTCCACCGGCAAAACGCTGCTGCACGAAGTAGGCGTGTTCGACCACGCCACCGGCAAGGTGAGCCGGCCTACGATCGTGATGGACAAAGCGACCGGCGACGCGCACGACAACCCGGTGATGCAGATCGACAAACAGGGCTACATCTGGCTGTTTTCCACCTCGCACGGCGTGGAGCGCCCTTCTTTCATCTACCGCAGCGGCAAACCGTACGACATCGCCAGCTTTGAAAAGGTGCAGGCCTACAAGGGCAGCGAGCCGATGGACAATTTTTCGTACCTGCAGGTCTATTACGACCCGGCGCACGGTTTTCTCGGCCTGTTCACCCATTACGAAATGCAGCAGCTGCGTTATGGCAAAAAGAACTGCCGCGTCATCGGCTGGATGACTAGCGAAGACGGCATTCACTGGTCGCCCTGGAAAGACCTTGCCAATATGGAAGAAGGGCATTACCAGACCAGCGGGCAGTTCAAGGGCCGCGTAGGCACGTCCTTCAACCATCACCCCAACGTTAAAAAAGGCGCGGGGCTCGATTACCGCACCAACCTCTACTACCTGCAAACGGACGACTTCGGCAAAAGCTGGACGAACGTGGAAGGGAAAACGGCCGGCCTGCCGCTGCGCATGGGCGATACGTCCACGCTCGTTTGGAATTACGCGGCGGAAGGGCTCAATGTCTATATCAACGATCTCAACTTCGACCCGCAGGGCAACCCGGTGATCCTCTACGAAACGAGCAAAGGCCCCGAACCCGGCCCGCAGACGGGCATGCGGAAGTGGTACACGGCGCATTGGAAAAACGGTCACTGGCAAATACTGCCTTTAACGGAAAGCGATCATAATTACGACATGGGCTCGCTGATGATCAGCGAAAAAGGCGTATGGCACGTAGTGGCGCCCACGGCTAACGGCCCGCAGGCGTATAATACGGGAGGGGAGATCGTGATGTGGGAAAGCCGCGACGAAGGCCGCCACTGGCGTTCGAAACAGCTGACGAAACGCAGCGAATACAATCATTCCTACCCGCGCCGCCCGGTACATGCGCACCCGGATTTTTACGCTTTCTGGGCGGACGGGCACGGGCGTAAGCCTTCGGCTTCCAACCTGTATTTCTCCGACAGCAAAGGGCGGGTGTACCGTCTTCCGCGGAAGATGACGAAAGATTTTGAAAAGCCGGAGCGGGTGAGGTAGACGTTTTTGCGTTTGCTGACGGCAAAGTCCATGACGTGGGAAACGGGACGGATTTTGAAATAGCTACTTCCCAAACATATTGCAAAAAAATCCCCGGAACATCACGCTCCGGGGATTTTTTATGCATCTCAATACTGCTCCTGGTCGGTCGGGAAATCCCGCGTTTTGACGTCGTGGATGTATTGTTGCGTGGCTTTGTAAATATCGTCGTAAAGGTTCAGGTAACGGCGGAGGAAACGCGGTTTGAACTCCTTGTTGATGCCCAGCATATCGTGCATCACAAGCACCTGCCCGTCGACGTATTTCCCTGCGCCGATGCCGATCACGGGGATGGTAAGCTCTTCCGCCACCTGTTTGGCGAGCAGCGCCGGTATCTTTTCCAGCACGATGGCGAAGGCCCCGGCTTCCTGCAGCAGCTTCGCGTCCGCCAGCAGCTTGGTCGCTTCCGCATCGTCCGTTGCGCGAACGGCGTAGGTGCCGAACTTGTAAATGGACTGTGGGGTGAGGCCCAGGTGGCCCATAACGGGAACGCCTGCACTGATGATCCTTTTCACGGATTCGATCACTTCTTCCCCGCCTTCGATCTTGATGCCGTGCGCGCCGGTCTCTTTCATGATGCGGATGGTGGAGCTGAGGGCTTCCTTGCTGTTGCCCTGGTAGGAGCCGAACGGAAGGTCCACCACCACGAAGCTGCGCTTGATGGCCCGCACGACGGAAGATGCGTGGTAGATCATCTGGTCGAGCGTAATAGGCAGCGTGGTCTCATGACCGGCCATTACGTTGGAGGCGGAATCGCCCACCAGCAGGATGTCTACCCCGGCGTCGTCGAGTATCCTCGCCATGGAAAAGTCGTAGGCGGTGAGCATGGAGATCCTTTCCCCGTCGCTCTTCATTTTTTGCAGGATATGCGTGGTAATGCGCTTGATCTCTTTGTTTACAGCAGACATTGCAATGAGTTTAATAGCCCGGCCGGGCCGGGAATCCACAAAGTTGCAACATAATTCGGATATGCCTGCATTTTTTTGATGTCAGGTGGCGGAGAGCTTGCCGATCTCGTTGTAAAGGGAGCGTACGAGACCGTCGGCCAGGCCGATCTTGGGCACGAATATCTCGTCGATGTCCATCCAGCGCATTACGTTCACGTATATCTGGAGGGCGGGCACGATCACGTCCGCACGGTCTTCCCGGAGGTTATACACGTGGATGCGCTCTTCCACGGTGAAATTGCTGAATTCCTTGTAATAATCCTTCAGCAGGTCGATGGAAAGGGGTTTGCCTTCTTTCTTTTTGGACATGGAAAATATCTTGTTGATATTTCCGCCGGAACCGATGGCTACCACGGGGCCGTAGGCGCGCAGCTGCTGTTTGAGGAAGTCTTTCATCTGCTGCCAGTGCGATTCCTGCACCTGGTGCTGCAGCAGGCGGATGGTGCCGATGTTGAACGATTCCTTGAACACCAGCCGGTTGCCGCTGAAAAAGGTAAGCTCGGTGGAGCCGCCGCCCACGTCTATATAAAGATAACCCTTGGTCTTGTCCAGGTTCTCCGCCACATGGTTCTCGTAAATGTAAGTGGCCTCTTCCTGCCCGGTGATCACGCGGATGTCCATGCCGGTTTCGCTTTTTACGCGTTCGAGTATCCGCATGCCGTTGGAGGCGTCGCGCATGGCGGAGGTGGCGGCGGTTTTGAGGTATTTTACTTCGTACACGTCCAGCAGCAGCTTGTAGGCTTTGATGGTGTTCACCAGGCTGTCCGCCCTTTTATCGGAAATGGCGCCGGTGGAAAATACGTCGATGCCCAAACGAAGGGGCACGCGCACCAGGTTCACCTTGGTGAAGTCCATCTCGCCGGAGGGTTTCGGGGAAGCCTCCGAGATCAGCAGGCGCGCCGCATTGGAGCCGATATCTATTGCTGCCAGTTTCATGTTCGGAATAACGGTCTAC
>CBINIO010000144.1:0-9033 GCA_966250725.1 uncultured Chitinophaga sp. | reverse complement strand
GGTAAGCATCAGCAGGCGGATGTGCATGCCGTCCACGTCCGCATCGGTGGCGATCACGATATTGTTGTACCGCAGGCCTTCCAGCCCTTCTTCGATATTGAGCGCGTGCTGCAGCAGGTTAAATTCCTCGTTCTCGTACACGATCTTTTTGGTGAGGCCGTAACAGTTCAGCGGTTTGCCGCGAAGACTGAACACGGCCTGTGTTTCCACGTTGCGGCTTTTGGTGATGGAACCGCTCGCGGAGTCGCCCTCCGTGATGAAGATGGTGGTCTCTTTCTGTTTGGCGGCCAGCTCGTCCTTCTGTTTGCCGGAATACTCCTCGTTCATATGCACGCGGCAGTCGCGGAGCTTTTTGTTGTGAAGGTTCGCTTTTTTGGCGCGGTCGTTCGCCAGTTTTTTGATGCCGGCCAGCTCTTTTCTTTCCCTTTCGCTTTGCTCAATGCGTTTTTTCATGGCGTCGGCCACGCTGGGATTGCGGTGGAGGAAATCGTCCAGCTGCTTGCTGAGGAATTCCAGCACGAAGTTCTTCATGCTTTGCCCGCCTTCCGCCACGGCCAGCGAGCCGAGCTTGGTCTTGGTCTGGCTTTCGAACACCGGCTCCTGCACGCGCACGGAAATGGCGGCGCAGATGGAAGCGCGTATGTCGGTGGCGTCGTAATCTTTTTTATAGAAGTCGCGCACGGTTTTTACAAAGGCCTCGCGGAAAGCGGCCAGGTGCGTACCGCCCTGGGTGGTATGCTGGCCGTTCACGAAGGAATAATATTCTTCGCCGTATTGGTTCTCGTGGGTGATGGCGACCTCGATATCGTCCCCTTTCAGGTGAATGATGGGATAACGCAGATCGTCAGGGTTCGTTTTGCGCTGCAGCAGGTCGAGCAGCCCGTTCTTCGACAGGAATTTCTGACCGTTGAAGTTGATGGTAAGCCCGGCGTTGAGGAAACAGTAGTTCCAGATCTGGTTCTCCAGGAAGTCGGGTATATAATGATAGTTCTTGAAAACGGTATCGTCCGGGCTGAAGGTCACCAGCGTACCGTTGGATTCGCCGGTGGGCGCTTCTTTATGTTCCTTTAACAATACGCCTCTTTCAAACTCCGCGGTTTTTGCCTTGCCGTCGCGGATAGAGGTGACCTTGAAGTAGCTGCTGAGCGCGTTCACCGCTTTGGTACCCACGCCGTTGAGGCCCACCGATTTCTGGAAGGCCTTGCTGTCGTACTTCGCGCCGGTATTGATCTTGCTCACCACGTCCACCACTTTGCCGAGCGGGATGCCCCTGCCGAAGTCGCGCACGGTCACGCTGTGCTCGGATACCTTGATATCTATCTGCCGGCCGAAGCCCATCATATGTTCATCGATACAGTTATCCACCACCTCTTTGATGAGAATGTAAATGCCGTCGTCCATGCTGCTGCCGTCGCCCAGCTTGCCGATGTACATACCGGGGCGGAGGCGGATGTGCTCCCGCCAGTCGAGCGAGCGGATCGATTCTTCTGTATAGGCATTGAACATGTCTTTATTTTCTGCCATAGTCTGTCTGTTAAACGCTTGATGTTGAAACCGTTGGGGTGAGGCTGGCCCCGGCCCCTTACTAAATCTTTTAGCAAAACCCGGTCGTTGGCAAAAATAAAGGATTGTGACAATATCCCAAGTAGATTTTATGCACCATACTTATTTTACTGGAAGTGAAAGGTTTGGAAGGATATGCACATTTCAGTTAATCAAATAAATTTCTATTCGAATATTATTTTATATGATTAAATTATCTATATTTACATCCGGCTCCCGCAAAAAAGCGGGAAATCTTCGAAAAGCATTAAACGTATCCTGATGAAAACTGTATTTTTTATGTACGTGGTTGCAGTGCTCGTCGTGGCGCTCGTGGTCACCTTCCTGGTAAGCCAGGAACAGCGGGACATGCACCGTTTCAAAAACGTGTTCATCCGCATGATGCAGAAGTTCGACTCCATTTTTCCATCATCAAATTTTTAACTTATCAATCCCTATACCTATGAAAACCGGATTATTTTTTAAACTGGCGTGCCTGTGCATTGCCTCCGTGGTACTGATCGCTCACTTCACGCGCACCTATTTCAAAAAGACACGCGTCGTGAGGCTGCGCTCCGCCCACTAAGCCAACCTTCAGGCTATACCCGGTATGCCGGGCACAGTTGAAAGAATTGACTCGCTCCTTCCGGGCGGGTCTTTTTTTTCCTGTAATTTCTCCCTTCATTATAGTATTCTGTCAAAAAACAGCCAAAGATTTGTAAACCCCGCAGGGATTCTGTAAATTGTCATCACGCACACAGGATAATACACTACAGTTACAGCTTGCACATGGGGGACCGTATCCCTCCCGTTAATTATTAATTGATATTGCCGTTTGTAATGCCGCTACCATTACGGACGGTACAGATTCCACACCAATGAAAAGAAACCACATAGTGGCTATTGCTGCTGTAGGCCTGTTGCTTTTACGTGCGTGCACCTCTTCGCCCGGCAACCGAAATGCGACCGCCGGGAAACTGCCGGACGAGGTGGATTACAATTTCCACATCAGGCCCATCCTTTCGGACAAATGTTTTACCTGTCACGGCCCGGACGGCAACAAACGCCAGGCCGGTCTCCGGCTCGACATCGGCGACAGCGCCTTCCGCGCCCTCCGCGAAACGCCCGGCGCATTCGCGTTCGTTCCCGGCAAACCGCACGAATCGGAAGTATACCGCAGGCTCACCACCGACGACACTTCGCTGCGCATGCCGCCCCCCAATTCCAACCTCCACCTCACGCAGCACGAGATCAGGCTCATCGAAAAATGGATCAAACAGGGCGCGAAATATAAACCGCACTGGGCCTTTGTGCCGCCAAAAGCGGTAAAGCCGCCGGCTGTGGAAGACGAGGAATGGCCCCGCAACGACATCGACCGCTTTGTGCTGCAGGGCATGGAAAACAACGGCCTGCAGCCCAATCCCGAAGCCGATAAGGAACGGCTGCTCAAACGCGCCGCCCTGGATATTACCGGTCTGCCGCCTACCCTCGACATGATGGACCGCTTTCTCGCGGACACGCGGCCGGACGCGTACGAGCGGCTGGTGGACACGCTGCTGGCCATGCCGCAGTACGGCGAAAAAATGGCGATCCACTGGATGGACGTTGCGCGCTACGCCGATTCGCACGGCTACCAGGACGACAACTACCGCTCCATGTGGCCCTGGCGCGACTGGGTGATACACGCCTTCAACATCAACATGCCGTACGATACGTTCGTCACCTGGCAGCTGGCCGGCGACCTTCTGCCCGACGCCAGCCGCGAGCAGATACTGGCCACCGGCTTTAACCGCAACCACAAGATCACCGAAGAAGGCGGCGTGATAGACGAGGAATACCGCGTGGAATACGTGCGCGACCGCACCAACACTTTTGGCAAAGCCTTTCTCGGCGTCACGATCGAATGCGCGCAATGCCACGATCATAAATACGATCCCTTCACGCAAAAAGAATATTACCAGCTCTCCGCGTTCTTCAACAACATCAAAGAAGTGGGTCTCGAATCCACCGTAGGCGGGCCGGAAACGTACGCCAAAACGCCGTACATGGAGATATCCAACGCGGAAGTG
Source organism: uncultured Chitinophaga sp. (assembly GCA_966250725.1). Lineage (GTDB taxonomy): Bacteria > Bacteroidota > Bacteroidia > Chitinophagales > Chitinophagaceae > Chitinophaga. Next base: position 5,422 of record CBINIO010000144.1, on the reverse strand, counting down.
AAGAACGTGCTTTCCTTCATCAACCGTACGGATACCAACCGGCTCATCGTGTCAGTGATGGGCGAGCTCGATTCGCTGCGGCCTACGTATATCCTTAACCGTGGGGTGTTCGACGCGCACGGTCCCGAAGTGACCGCCGGCACGCCGCATTCCATCATGGACTTCAAACGGCAGCCCAACCGGCTCGGTCTCGCGCAATGGCTTTTCAACAAACAGAACCCGCTCACCGCAAGGGTTTTCGTGAACCGCATGTGGCAGGAAGTGTTCGGCAAAGGCATCGTAAAAACCTCCGGCGACTTCGGCATGCAGGGCGAGCTTCCCTCCCATCCCGCGCTGCTGGACTGGCTGGCCGTGGATTTTATGGAACATGGCTGGGACATCAAACGGCTGATAAAGCAGCTGGTGACCTCGGCCACGTACCGGCAATCCGCCGTGGCGCCCAAAGCAAAACTCGAGGCCGACCCGGACAATATTTGGCTGTCGCGCGCGCCGCGCACCCGCCTGCCCGCGGAAGGCATCCGCGATCTCGTGCTGGGCAGCAGCGGGCTGCTGGTGAAAAAGATCGGCGGGCCCAGCGTAAAGCCCTATCAGCCGAAAGGCTTGTGGGAGCTGGCTACTTCCGGGCGCGGCATTCTCGCGAGCTACCAGCAGGACCATGGCGAAAGTCTTTACCGGCGCGGGTTGTACACCTTCATCAAACGTACCGTGCCACCGCCTTCCATGATGATATTCGACGCGAGCAACCGCGATCAGTGCGAGGTAAAACGGCTCACCACCAACACGCCGCTGCAGGCGTTGGTCATGCTCAACGATCCCACCGTGCTGGAAGCCTCCCGCGTGCTGGCGGCGCGGCTGCTGCACGAAAAGAAGCCGCCGGTGGAAACCGCGTTCCGGATGATCGTTTGCCGCAAACCAAAGCCCGAAGAGCTGGAGATACTAAAGGAATATTACAAGGACCGGCAGGCGCATTTCCGCAGCCAGCCCGCCCTGGCAGGCAAGCTGCTGGACAACGGCGAATACAAATTGCCCGCTAAGAACGAATACCCCGACGTGGCCGCGCTTATGCAGGTGATCACCGCCATTTACAATCTCGAAGAATCGACCAGCAAAAGCTGACGGATTATCAACTTTTAAACACCTTCCTGATGGATAAAGAATTTCTCGAACACGGCCTGAACATGAACCGCCGCCGTTTCCTGAGCCGCCTCAGTCTTGGCCTGGGCAGCGTCGCGCTCGGTTCGCTTCTCATACCCGACCTGTTCGGCGGCGGCGGCATGGAAGAAGAAATGGGCTTCCCGCCCGGCATCCCGCACTTCGCCCCAAAAGCCAAACGAGTGATCTATCTCTTCCAGAACGGCGCGCCCTCGCAGCTCGAATCGTTCGACTACAAACCAAAGCTCCGCGAAATGATGGGCCAGGAGCTGCCTGCCTCCGTGCGCATGGGGCAAAGGCTTACGGGCATGACCGCCGGGCAGTCGTCGTTCCCGCTGGTGGGCTCTTACTACGACTTCCAGCAATACGGGCAGGCACGCGCCTGGGTGAGCGACCTGTTCCCGCATACGGCCAAAGTGGTGGACGACATCTGCATCGTTCGTTCCATGTTCACCGAAGCCATCAACCACGACCCCGCGCTTACCTTTTTCCAGACCGGCGCGCAGCAGGGCAACCGCCCGAGCATGGGCGCATGGCTGAGCTACGGGCTCGGCAGCGAGAATAAAAACCTTCCCGCGTTCTGCGTACTGCTTTCGCGCGGCAAAGGCAACGGGCAGGGCGTGTATTCCAAGCTCTGGACCAACGGCTTCCTCGACAGCATTCACCAGGGCGTGCAGTTCAGCAGCGGCGAAAGCCCCGTGCTATACCTGAACAATCCCGACGGCATGGATTCCACCGGCCGCCGCAAGATGCTGGACAAGCTGTCCGAACTGAATAACCTTGCCTATGGCGAGTTCGGCGATCCCGAGATCAGCGCGAAGATCCAGCAGTACGAAATGGCGTACCGCATGCAAACCGCGGTACCCGACATCACCGATCTCAGCAAGGAGCCCGACGATATCATCAAACTTTACGGCCCCAACTGTCTCGTGCCCGGCACCTTCGCTTCCAACTGCCTGCTGGCGCGCAAGCTCAGCGAAAACGGCGTGCGCTTCGTGCAGCTGTACCACCAGGGCTGGGACCAGCACGGCAACCTGCCGAAAGAAATGGCCAACCAGGCGCTGGACGTGGACCAGGCTTCCGCCGCGCTCGTGACCGACCTGAAACAACGCGGCATGCTCGACGAAACGCTCGTGATCTGGGGCGGCGAATTTGGCCGCACCAATTACAGCCAGGGCAAAATGACGAAAGAGAATTACGGCCGCGACCATCATCCCCGCTGTTTTTCCATCTGGATGGCGGGCGGCGGCGTAAAACCGGGGCTGGTGTACGGCGAAACCGACGACTTCGGTTACAACATCACGAAAGATCCCGTGCACGTGCACGACTTCCAGGCCACCGTGCTGCACCTCATGGGGCTCGATCATGAAAAACTCATTTACAAACATCTCGGCCGCCGTTACCGCCTCACCGACGTGAGTGGCACCGTTATAAAAGACTTGATAGCATAACCATATGAACAGAAGAAACTTTCTGCGCTCCGCCGCCATCGCCGGCGGTTCGTTCTACATCAGCCAGGGTCTGTTCGCCCGCGACAACGGCGACGTATACGGTCATAACAACATGCGGTACCGGCTGGACAACAAGTGGGGAAATCTCGACCCCGCGCGTTTCCCGGTAAAGGACTGCCATGAAATGATCCAGGATAAAAAAGGCCGCGTGTTCCTGCTCACCAACGAAACAAAGAACAACGTCCTCATCTACAACAAAAGCGGGAAGCTGCTCGGCAGCTGGGGTCATGAATTTCCCGGCGCGCACGGTCTCACGCTGTCTCCCGAAGGCACGCTCTTCATCACCGATACCGAACGCCACCAGGTGTTCAAGACCACGCTGGACGGCAAAGTGCTGCTCACCATCGATTACCCGGCAGACAGCGGCGTGTATCAGAAAAAAGAAGCCTTTGTGCCGACGGAAACCACCGTGACGGACAACGGCGACTTCTTTATCGCCGATGGCTACGGCTCGCAGTACGTTTTGCACTACAACGCTTCCGGCAAGCTGCTCAATTTCTTCGGCGGCCGCGGCGAAGGCGACAAACATCTGGACAACGCGCACGGCATCACCATCGATACGCGCGGCGGCGCTCCCACCCTGCTGGTGACCGACCGCACGCGCAACTGCTTCAAACGTTTCAGCATGACCGGCGAATTGCAGGAAAAGATCATGCTGCCCGGCGCATGCGTATGCCGCCCGGTGATCAAAGGCGATCACCTATACGCCGCCGTGCTCCGCTCTCCCGATATGGGCAAGGCGGGCAGCGGTTTTATCACCATCCTCGACAGGAATAACAAAGTAGTGTCCAACCTCGGCGGCACCGAGCCGGTGTATAAGAACGGCGAACTGCAGCCCATGCAGCAGGCCGAAAAAATACTGTACCATCCGCACGACGTGCTGGTGGACGACGAAGAGAACGTATACGTGGCGCAATGGGCGTCAGGCAAGGTATATCCCTATAAATTCAAACGCGTGTAGCATGCTGAAAAAGATCGCTGACAATGCGCTGATCGCTTGTAATATTTTTATCCTTGTCCTGCTCGTTTTTTATCAGCACCTGCAAATCCCCGCCTGGCTGCAGGTAGCGGGCAGGATGCATCCTTTGCTGCTGCATTTTCCCATCGTGCTCATCATACTGGCCGTGGCGATGGACTTTATGAAGTTCAAAGACCGCGAGCTGCTCAACGGGCTCTGGCTGGCGGGCACTTTGACCGCCGCCGTTTCCGTGATCATGGGCATCATTCTTTCCCGTGAAGAAGGGTATGGCGGCAGCATGCTTACCTGGCACAAATGGGCCGGCATCGCGGTGTTGTTGATCGCGACGGCGATGTATTGGTACAGGAGCACCAAAGTGAAGGAAGAAACGCCTTCGCGCAACAGGCTGCTGAAACCCGGCGGCGCGCTGCTGCTCGTGTCCATGGCGGTTACCGGCCACTTCGGCGCGAACCTCACGCATGGGGACGATTTCCTGCTGGCGCCGGTCACGCCCAAACCCAGGGCCATTCCCATCACGCAGGCGGTGGTGTACGATCATCTTGTAAAACCGATACTGGAACAGAAATGTTACGGCTGCCATAATTCCGCCAAAGCCAAAGGCGAGCTGCTGATGCAAACTACCGAGCAATTGCTGAAAGGCGGCAAGACGGGCCCGTTGTTCATTGCCGGCAATCCCGCGGCCAGCCTGATGATCGAGCGCCTTCACCTTCCGCTGGACGCCAGGGAGCACATGCCGCCCAAAAACAAAACGCAGCTCACGCCCGAGGAGATCGCCATCCTGCAGCAGTGGATCCGGCATGGCGCGGATTTTAAAATGATGGTGACAGAAGTGCCGCAGGAAGATTCCCTGTACCAGCTGGCCGCGCAATTCCTTGCCCCGCCCGCCGAAGAAGAATACGACTTCGCGGCCGCCAGCGAAAGCACTATCAAAAAGCTCAACAACAACTACCGCGTGATCTACCCGCTGGCGATGAACAGTCCGGCGCTGGTAGCGAACTTTTATAACAAAACGCAGTACAGCAAAAAATCGCTGGAAGAGCTGCTGCCGCTGAAAGGCCAGCTGGTGGAGCTTCACCTGCAAAAAATGCCAGTGAAGGACGAAGACCTTGCCGTGATCAAACAGTTCACGCAGCTGCGCAAGATCAACCTCGATTTCACCGCCATCAAAGGCGAAGGGCTGAAGGAGCTCGCCGCGCTGCCGCACCTGCAAAGCCTCGCGCTTTCCGGCACCGCCATTTCGCTGGCGCACCTGCAATCGCTGCTGCAAAACAAATCGCTGCGCGAAGTATATTGCTGGAACACGCCGCTCACCAGCGGCGACTGGGCGCAGCTGGACAAACAAAAACGCATCCGTTTTGAAAAAGGATATTCGTCCGAAGGCGCCGAGCCGCTGCAGCTCAACCCGCCGATCATCGACAACGAGCAAAGCATCTTTCTCGGCCGGCAAACGTTAGCGCTGCGCCACCCGATCAAGGGCACGGAGATCCGGTACACGCTCAACGGCACGGAGCCGGACAGCGTAAATTCGCAGGTATACATGGACAGCCTGCAGATAGACAGCAGCTTCACCGTTAAAGCGCGGGCGTTCAAACCCGGCTGGTACGGCAGCGAAACCGTGCAGGCGCGGTTCCTGAAAACCACCTACCAGCCGGACAGCGCGCTGCTGCTGAAACCCGCCAACGAAAAATATCTTGGCGAAGGGCCGCGCACTTTCCTAGATCACCAGACCGGCAATTTCGATTTTGGCAGCGGCAAATGGCTCGGTTTCCGTTACAACGAA